>CAYSHS010000381.1:0-2874 GCA_964430845.1 uncultured Pirellulales bacterium
GTCGGTCCTCTTTTCGCCCCAAGCTATCAATATTTCCATCGCCTCGATCTGGTATGCCTCGTATCCCGCCTTGCCTGCCGCCGCTCCCTCTGCTGACCCAATTGCGAATTCCTCCAGTTTGCCTTTAAGCTCTGCGATCATATGTTGGGCAAGACGTTTGCCTATCGAAGGAAGCGACACAAGGATCTTTTCGTCCCCTGTTTCTATGGCATTGGCAATGGTAGCTATCGGCATCGCAAGCGATTTCAATCCCTTCTTTACTCCCATCCCCTTTACGCCGGTGTACTTCCTGAAAAATTCCTTCTCCCCCTGGCTTAAAAAACCTATCATTCTCGGTACAAGGTTGCCCCCGCCCGGTGTCCCTTCAAAATATTCCATCGTGCAAAGCGTGATCTCGCTGCCAATCTTACTCGAAAGCCCGCTTATAACATACCCCGGCAGCATAACCTCATAACAAACCTGCCCAACCTCAACAAGTCCGCTCTCACTGCCGATACTTACCAGCTTTCCCTTTATCTTGGCTATCATCCTTCGATCCTTCTTTCGTTTGCACAGCACATAGCAACCGCGATCGCGTCCGCAACATCAGCAGGCTCCGGCATATCCAAAAGACCCAAAACCCGCTGGATCGTTCTTTGCATCTGTTCCTTGCTCGCCCTGCCGTTGCCGGTCAATGATTTCTTTATCCGTGTCGCTGCAAAGCTTCTTACTTCCGCGCCCGCCTCGACCGCCTTATAAAGTATAACACCTCTTGCATGTCCCATCAATATCGCAGTTTTAGGATGAGCATAATGTGAGTACAATTCTTCAACCGCTACGACATCAGGCCTGAAATTATCGAGAATTTCACTTATATCATGTGCGATTCTGTTCAATCTCTCTGCAAGAGGCAGGTCATTGGGAGTTCGCAGAACGCCGGCTTCAATAAGTTTTTCACCTTCCACGCTCGTTTCCATACACGCATAGCCGCAAACCTGCAAACCAGGATCGATACCAAGTATTCTCATTTGGCTCTCCAGGTGGTTCCTTCAGGTGTATCTTCAAGAATAATACCTACTGATCCTAATATATCTCGAATTTTATCTGCTTGTAAAAAGTTTTTATTTTCTCTGGCCTCGTTTCGTAGTTCAACAAGCCCATCAACAGCGAATTCTAATCTTTTAATTTCATCCGTTTTTGATTTCTGCTCATATTCATCTTTTACAATGCCAAGCACATCTCCGCCAAGCTTGCTAAACAAATCATCAATCGCTTCGAGTGTCTGCTTGCTTGTTTTGCCATTTTCGAGAATTTTCTGTATATCACGCACAAGCTCGAACAATACCGATAGCGCGACAGAAGTATTGAGGTCATCATTCATCGCTGCCTCAAATTTCTCTTTCAACTTTTCAAACAATTCCGCAATTTCTTTATCAACTTCGCCATCGGCAGCAAAATTCTTCCTTTTTCTGACTTCAATTACTGCTGAAGTAATCTTATCAAAGCCGCTCTGAGCAGCGTATAATGCCGCATCTGAGAAATCCAGCGGACTTCTGTAATGACTATTCAAAATCAATTGTCTTATCGCCAGCGGGTCGTATTTTCTTGTGAGCCTTTCGTGCGCACCGGAAAAAGCCTGCTTGAGCGTGATGAAATTGTTCAGGCTCTTGCCCATTTTCTGGCTGTCAACAGTAACCATATTATTATGAATCCAGTATTTTACAAACGGCGTATCGTTTGCTGCTTCCGACTGGGCGATTTCACATTCGTGATGAGGAAATTTATTTTCCATTCCTCCACCGTGAATGTCGATTGTCTTGCCGAGATACTTCATGCTCATTACCGAACATTCGAGGTGCCAGCCCGGGTAACCCATTCCCCATGGGCTTGGCCATTGCATGATATGGTTAGGCTCAGCTTTCTTCCAGAGCGCAAAGTCAACGGGATTTCTCTTTTCGGGAGATATATCCACACGTGCGCCGGCAATCATCTCATCGATTTTTCTGCCTGATAGCTTTCCATAATTCTTAAATTTCGAGACATCGAAATAAACAGAGCCATTGACTTCATACGCATAATCCTTTTCTAACAGAGTTTTTACCAATTCTATTTGTTCTGTGATATGGCCGCTCGCTCGGGGGCTTATATCAGGTCTGAGACAGTTTAGTCTGTCCATATCCTCGAAATAGCTGCGTGTATAGAATTCCGCAACAGCCATCGGATGTTTCTTTTCTATTCGAGCTTCCTTGGCTATCTTGTCCTCACCTTCGTCCGCATCGTCGGTCAAATGTCCCACATCGGTAATATTTTGAACATAAGTGACATTATATCCAAGATAGCGAAGATATCTCACAAGTATATCGAAGCTGACATAGCTTTTCGCATGACCAAGATGCGCATGACCATAAACAGTTGGCCCGCAAACATACATACCGACACGTCCCTTTTCCAAAGGTACAAATTCTTCCTGTCTCCTTGTCAAACTATTATAAAGCTCTAATCCCATAATTCCCTTCTTTTTCGACACTGATTAACACTGCTTTTTTAGACACGGATTAACACTGCCTTATTAGACACAGATTAACACCGGATTTACACAGTAATATTATTAAATTCTTTTTTAGCATTCTATCTTTACTCATATTTTTTTACAAGTTGCTCAACCAATTTTTGTATTTCATCCCAATGTTCTTGATCGCAAATATAAACTGAACAATTTTGATCCTTTCCACCCCAATATCGTTGAGTTGATTCAGAATGAATCGCTACTTTATGATGCCCAGATTGCAGAATTTGTTTTACTATATCCTCAGATAAAAGTGGAATAAAACACAATCTTTTTTTCTGAAAAACTATATAAGCGAACTGCTTTCTATCTCCTATACCAATATATAA
>CAYSHS010000381.1:2884-3533 GCA_964430845.1 uncultured Pirellulales bacterium
AGGATTATACCTTAGCATTTTTTTTACATTGACAAATTCTTGCTTCAGTCTCTTATATATTTCTACAAGATGTAATTGTTGCCCCTGTAAATGAAATTCTTCAGTATAATGCGAAGGTTCTGATATTTCTTTGTCTGGTGAAACCGAAGTAGCATCCTCGAAAGGAATAGATTGAAAAGGCGGTTCAACGGTAAGAATAGTATCATTATTATGTTGAAAATGATTGATTATCTGAACTTTAACCATTCGTCCCCATTCTGTATGGGTTTCCATTTGTTCTTTGAACTCCGGTTTTGGACCATCAATAATAATCAGAATATTCTGGTTGCTATCGATGGTATCCTTTAGGAGTTTGTAAACTTCAATGGAACCAATTAATTCCCTAATTTTATCCCCAACAATTGGAAATAAAACATCTACTAACTCATGACGATGTTTTGGATTTCTGCAGGACGTTATGAATTTGTTAATCTGTGGCTGTATATGGCCGGAAAAATCATGACTTTGAAGCTCAACTTCAACGAGATAGAATTGTGGGTCGTCTGTATCTGTCAGATCTATCAAAAATCCATCCGGTATTGTTCCGCCTAAAGTCGAAGTATTTATTTTTCTCTTGGCGTCGATATATATTGCCTTATCCCCAAAGATA
>CAYSHS010000382.1:0-3515 GCA_964430845.1 uncultured Pirellulales bacterium
CCGTAAACGATTTTTGTGACTGCCGAGATTGAGCGTGTAATTTTTAATTACTTCGGCCCACGCAGACCTCTTATCGTAAATCTTTCCCCCTTCGGGGTCGGCCTAATGGCCTAAAGTTTTATCGAGAGGTCTGCTCATAGGGCCTCCGCTGTAATTATATTTTCCCTCGTCTTTTCGAATAAATTATCGAAAAGACAGAGGTGTTTAGCATGAATGAACAGACAAATATGATTTTGTATGGTGATATGGTTGTGCCTGAGTCGGCGTTATTAAAAAGAAAGACTAAGAACAGATTTGGCAGTGTAGAAGGATTGTATGATAGCGAACTGGCAGACCCTGATGAGCTGGAAATGCAGGTCTTCAAGCAGGAGTTTGAACCTATTCTGGCTTTGCCTGTCAACGAGACACTTGACGAGTCTGTATGCAAGTTAGCACTGCAGATAGCAAATGCCAGGTTGTGGGAGGATGCAGAAAAAACCGAATAGAAAACACTTTGATGCCATTCAATTATGGTATCCTATCACCATTATTAAATAAGTAAAAGAAACGCGGATTTGAAAAGTTTTTCTAATCAAAACTTAAGTTGTTCAATCGAAAAAATTTGGCCAAATTTATTGCTATATTTGCACGTTAGTTTAGGAACGATAGTAGTTTTTTAGTCGGACATTTAAAATCCAAAATCATAACATATTGAATAATATATACTTGTGAATTTTATATACTTGTCAATGGGCGCCCAAAACCAGCCACTTTGAGTGAATGATTTATTGCCATAAATAATCTCTGAAAACCATAATGTACGGATTTCAGGGAGGCCAGTTATGGCGAATAAACTCAAGATGGCTATGATAAACGCAATAAGGATATTACAGGAACGAGGCTGGTCTAAACGGCGTATCGCCAGAGAGCTCGGCATTGATCGCGAGACTGTAGGCAGATATATAAGCCAGTGGTCGAACAGTTCAAAACCAGCCATCGAAGCGCCCACCGGCTCGGAGGATTCAAAACCGGCCAAAGCGCCCACCGGGTCAGGCTGCATAAATTTCTGTCATGAAGCATACAGCCGCAGCCAATGTGAACCTTTGCGGGAGGTTATTAAAGACAAGCTGCGTGAAGGATTGTCATGTCAGAGAATCTACCAGGATATAACAATTGAAAACGAATTTAGCGGTAGCTATTACAGTGTCCGCAGATTCGTCAAGTGTCTGGGAGAGGCTAATCCGATACCATTTCGCAGGATGGAATGTGCGTCAGGAGAGCAGGCACAGGTAGATTTTGGTGCAGGTGCATATGTTGTCAGCTCAGACGGTAAAAAGCGACGTCCTCATGTTTTTCGAATAGTTCTGAGTTTCTCACGCAAAGGTTATAGTGAAGTAGTTTATCGCCAAACCACCGACGACTTCATACGCTGTATAGAGAACTCATTCTGGTATTTTGGCGGAGTTCCACGCACTCTAATCATAGATAATCTTAAGGCAGCAGTAACTAAAGCCGATTGGTATGATCCGGAAATTAATCCTAAAATACAATCGTTCTGTGAACATTATGGTACCGTGATATTACCTTCAAAACCATATACTCCTCGTCACAAGGGCAAAATTGAACGAGGAATAGGATATGTAAAAAGCAACGCTCTAAAAGGTCATACATTCTCAAGTCTTCAGGATCAAAACAAGCATTTACTTAACTGGGAGACATATGTAGCCGACACACGTATTCACGGTACTACCCGCAAGCAGGTAGGCAAGCTATTCACGGAAGAAGAAAAATCCAGTCTCCTGCCTCTGCCAGTGAGCCGGTTCACATGCTTCCAGGAAGCGAAACGTTCTGTTCATCGTGATGGACATATTGAAGTTCAGAAATCTTATTATTCGGTTCCCCCTGAATATGTCGGCAGAGAAGTCTGGGCCCGCTGGGACGGCCATCTCGTTCGAATCTATAATTGCCGGATGGAGCAGCTTATTGTTCATGTTCAGGTTGAACCCGGCAAGTTCCAGACTCTCCAGGAGCATATTCATTCACAGAAAAGATCGAAGATAGAAAAAGGCACATTATGGATGCTTCAGAGAGCATCCCTGATAGGTACTAATGCGGACAAATGGGCACAGGCTATGCTTCAAGCCAGAGGCATCCAGGGAATACGTGTTCTTGTAGGCCTATTGAGCCTTGTAAATCATTATGACAGTGACAGTATTGATAAAGCCTGTGAAATAGCTCTTACGCATAATTCTTTTCGTCTTAAAACCATCAGGGGATTAATTCAAAGAGGCGGTTCAAAACAGCAGGAGATGGAATTTATAGATGAACACCCGATCATTCGAAATATGTCTGATTATGAAGCGATAGTAAAAAACTCACTGATGTAGATCACAGTGTAAAACAAAAACTTTTAGATATGCAGGAGATACGATATTATGAATGAAGCATTACAAACGGTATTAAAGGAGTTACGACTGTCAGGGATGACACAGTCACTTGAAGTACGATTACAGGAGGCGGCTGGTAATGGTCTTACTCACGCTGAGTTCCTTGAACTTGTGCTTCAGGATGAGATGCATGTACGACAAGAACGTCAGATTGAGCGTAGAATCCGGACCGCAATGTTCAGGGATCTGAAAAATCTTGAAGACTTTGACTGGCAGTTTAATCCTTCAATCAAGAAGAAACAAATCTATGACCTTGCCAGTTGCAGATTTATCCGTGAATGTAAGGATTGTTTATTCCTTGGACCTCCCGGTACAGGAAAAAGTCATCTGGTTCAGGCAATTGGATACCAGGCCATAAAGAGTAATTTTACCGTTCGATATCGCTCGATCTTCGATACAGTACGGGACTTCCTCCAAGATGAAGCATTCGCCGGCCAGGAGAATATGATAGCCAAATACCTTAAGCCAGATCTATTGATCATTGATGATATGGGTATTAAGCAGCTTCCTAAACGCTCCGGCGAATATCTGTTTGAAATTGTCATGCGGAGGTATGAAACTAAATCTACGATAATGACCTCGAACAGACCTCTGGAAGATTGGGGAAAACTACTTGGTGATGTTCCTTCAGCTACAGCAATCCTGGACAGGTTCCTTCACCATGCCGAGATAATTACTATTACCGGAAGAAGTTACCGTCTCAAAGATAAAGCCGGAGGAAGCGACAGCAATAATGATAAACCTAAAAAAGAAAAGGATAATGATGATACTGTTCAAAAAAAGACAAAGTCGGTTTAACATCGAGCCGGTCTGTCCCGCTCGGCTTGCGGCGGCGAGGCTCCGACGAGCTTTATATGGGCCCATTCTCGCAGCGCCGCCGGTCCGAGCGATACAGACCTCGTGCCTTCTGGAATCGAGTGGTAAAAGAACCGGAATTGTCTTGCATGAAAACAGAAAATTGGTATAAAAGGAAAGAAATTATTGGCTGGTTTTGAACTGCACATTACTGGCTGGTTTTAAAGCGCCCATTGACATTTCACACCTGATATATTAAAAAACAGTATAAAATATAGGTTGACCAGACGAGGT
>CAYSHS010000383.1:0-3514 GCA_964430845.1 uncultured Pirellulales bacterium
TCAGGATGGCTTTTCCCTGTTTTGTGAGGGTATTCAGAAGTGAATAAACTTCATTTTTTGCTCCTACATCAATACCTCGAGTCGGTTCGTCGAAAATAAAAAATTCCGCATCCGCCATAAGCCATCTGCCGATAAGCAGTTTCTGCTGATTACCTCCGGAAAGGGAATTTGCCAAAGATTGTGGTGATAACCATTTTACAGAAACTTTGTTGCCATACATCTGACAGAGCCGGTTTTCTTTGCTGAAGTTTAATAAATATTTCATATCAATTCGATCATAATTGGATAGTGTCATATTCCAGCTGCAAGGTAACTCTGCGCACAAGCCTGTTCGTTTTCTGTCTTCTGTAAGCAGAGCTATTCCCTGCTCGATAGCATCTCGCGGATGTGTAATTCTTATTTTTTTGCCTTCCATCTTCAAAGAGCCGCTTGTAAGAGGCTCAATACCAAAAATTGCTTGTGCAACCTCGGTGCGTCCTGCACCTACAAGTCCGGCCATACCGACGATTTCACCGCGACGAACGTTAAAAGAGATGTCACGAATACCTTCCTCAGTTGCCAGATTATCAGCTTCGAAAAGAATTTCTCCCGGACTTACATCCCTGGAAGGATAAAAATCCTTCAACTCCCGGCCTACCATATATTTTACAACTTTATTGACGTCCATCTCCTTTGCCTCTGCGGTAGCAACAATTTCACCATCTCGTAAAACGCTGATTTCATCAGCAAGTTTCGTTACCTCTTCCATACGATGTGAGATGTAAATGATTGTCATGCCGCTATCACAAAGCTGCCGCACAATTTTAAATAGTCTTTGGGTTTCAGCTTCAGGCAGAGAAGACGTGGGTTCATCCATAATTATGATTCCGGCCTTGCGCATAAGTGCTTTGAGCAGCTCGACGATTTGGCAGTCACCAACGCTCAAATCTCGAATTTTCGAGGTCGGATCAATTGCAAAACCGTGCTTCCTGCACAATTCGGCGGTTTCTTTAATTTCGGCTTTGCTATTAATTACATAGGGAAATTTCGATGGTATTCCTTTGCCAAGATAAACGTTTTCATAGACAGTGAGGTCTTCTGCGAGGTCAAGCTCCTGGTACAGCATGGAAATACCGGCATCCAGAGCCTGCCTGGGATTTGTAAAAATTTTCTGCTGGTCGTCAATAAATATTTTTCCGCTGTCAGGCATGTAAACACCGGCCAGTACTTTCATAAGAGTGGATTTGCCTGCTCCGTTTTCGCCGCACAGGGCATGAATTTTACCTGGCTTGGCACAAAATGTTACATTTGTCAATGCCTGGACGGGACCGAAGGATTTAGATATCTGCTCCATACGTAGCCGGCCGGATATTTTTTTCATAATTAAAGCCCCAGAGCAGCAGGAAATTTCTGTTTCATTTCTTCCAGATTATCTTTATTAACTATCATACTTGAAATAGGTATTCTTTTAGGTACTTCTTTCCCGTCTATAGTATCTACGGCGGCTTTTACTCCCTGGTAGCCGATTTCAAAAGGATTTTGCACGACCAAAGCCTCGACGCCGCCTTCTGCAATTCCTTCGAGCAGAATAGGGTCCGAATCAAAGCCGACCATTTTAATTTTTCCGGTTGAATTCTGCGCCTGCAAAGCTTTATAAGCTCCGACCGAACTTGGCTGATTAACCGCAAAAAGACCAGCAATATTCTTGTTCCTTACAAGCATATCACCGGTTTTTTGACGAGCATCCTCGACTGTGCCCAGTGTATATTGCTCATCGACAATTTTTATATTCGGGAACTCTTTTTCTATGGTTTGTTTAAATCCGTCGGCCCGTGCGTCGGTAGAAGCGGAATTCTGAACAAACTTTATTAATATCAGATTACCCTGACCATTTAGCGCTTTGCCTAAACATTTGGCCGCATCTATGCCGCCTAAAAAGTTATCCGTAGCAACAAAGGAGACATAATCATCACTATTCACATCGACTGCGGAATCAATAATAACGCAGGGAATATTCGCGTCCTTTATCTTCAGTACCGGCCCGGCCAGAGCCTCTTTATCATTGGGGCCAAGCACGATTGCCATCACTTTCATCACTAATGCATCGGAAACTACCTGAATTTGTTTTTCCCTGTCTGTTTCCTGCTCCGGCCCGATCCATGAAATTGAATACCCGAAATCCTTACCAGCTTTATTAGCGCCCTGGTGAACTACTTCCCACCACATGGAAGCTGTGCCTTTGGGAATTACTGCAATTACTTTTTTGCGGGCAAATTCTATGGATATTTTTTTAAATACGCCGCTTATAAATAAAACAGCAGATATTGCAAGGACTAAATATACAAGCCAACCACTTTTTTTCATATACTCTTACTTTTCAAAAAATCCATACATGTATCTTATTGACTCTTCAATTTCTTAAATATTTTAGTATAATATAGTTTTGTGTGAAGTATGTGTCAATAATTATCCTGTATCAGACGATTTTTGACTTTTTTAGTATTATTACTTATGACCTCAATCGATAGAAAAGACCCGGATTTTTTTTCTCAACAGGTGCTGGAAGCAAATCGTTTTTACCTCGATGCACACTCCCGGAAGCACCATACCTTACAGGTCGTATGCGGTGGTTGTGAACACTGCCGGCCTAATTATCGAATCGACCGCCCGGATTTTCCATTCTACTCTATTGAATTTGTGGTAAGAGGCAAGGGTACAGTTACACTTAGGAACTCGGAATATAGTCTCTTTGCAGGAAGAATTTTCTCTTACGGGCCTGGTATAGCTCATGTGATTACTACAGAGGCTGACGATCCTCTCGTTAAGTACTTTGTGGATTTTATTGGCCCTGATGCGTCAAACATGCTGCGGAAGTTCGGTCCGGCCCCGGGGTACGTGGTGCAAGTTACCTCACCTGAAGTAATCCTGCGAATTTTCGAGAACCTCATCGAGAATGGTCAAACCGACAGCCCTTATACTCCGCTTTTATGTACAGCCATTTTGCAGCAGCTTATTTTGAAAACCGCCGAGACAGCCATCGTTGAGCATACACACACATCTGCGGCCTTTTATACTTATCAAAGCTCAAGAGAAATAATACAAAAGAATTGCCTGGCTCTCAGAAGCCTCGATCAGATTGCAGAAGTATGTAATATTGACAGCGCTTATCTTTGCAGGCTGTTTAAAAGGTTCGACAACCGTAGTCCTTATCAATACTTAATGCGTGTAAAAATGAACATCGCCGCACAGAGACTCCAGCTACCAAGCTCCTCGGTAAAGGAAGTCGCATTCGAGCTTGGTTTCAGCGATCCATTTCATTTCTCCAGGGTATTCAAGCGAATTTTCGGGATACCGCCAAGCAGCTTCAAAAACCTGCGATAAAGATACACATGGAAGACATATATGAAAACAGAATAGAATTTGGATTTTTGCAGTGTTCTTCATGGTGTAAAAAAAAGGAGCGAAAAAGACCGCAAAAATGCACAAAAAAAACAGTAATTTTATCCGCAGATTGACTCAGATTTTTTATCTTTAT
>CAYSHS010000384.1:0-3514 GCA_964430845.1 uncultured Pirellulales bacterium
CTGTCCCAGATTTTGAATATCCGCAAATAATTTAGGAACCGTTCCCTGCGCATAAGATGTTTGTTCCGGCCAGGCACGGCATCGAACTCCGTCAACAGCTTCTCCCCATTTTTTATTTTGAACATTCTCTGTGTCCTCTGTGACCTCTGTGGCTAAAGCTTTTCCTGTTCCAATATGCGTAACAGTCTCTTGAGCTTCAGGCAAGATTTCTACCTCAACTGGATTGCTAAAAGCTGACAAATCTTCAACCGTAAATTTAACTCGTACAGTATGTTTGCCGGGAGTAAGCTTTAAGCGGCTATCTTCTGTTAGCGGATATATATTTCTAAACTGATTACCTTCTTTCAAAAATCCCAATGAATCAGATAGCATTATACTAATAACATCATTTCTTTCTTGTCCGGTATCTATAAACATTGATTTTACATCTAAATCCATAGGTTCAGCATATCCATACCAAAGACTATCGATTTCAATTGTACAATGCAATTCTGCTAAAGCACCAAAGGTGATTCCTTTTTCGCCTTCGTTTCTTAAATCTAATTTCAATTCAGGAATCTGCCCCATATTCCATGTCGATTTTAATGGATGCAATCGACAACTCAATCCCTGTTTCACTTCTCCCCATTGTACTTCATCATTTCCCTGTGGTTCTTTTGCAGCCAAGTCTTGATTATAAATAGCAACCTCATCTATAGTACCGTTAAAGAAACCATTACCATAGCCCTTGAACATGCCTATAACAAGGTTGGTATCGGTATTGCCCGCGATACCTTTTTGTACGCCGGCGTTGTACTCAACTCCATCAAGGTATCCGTATAATACGCCGTTTTTTCTTGTCGCTACAACATGATGCCATTTATTGAGAGATACTGTATCAGAAATTTTTATTCCATGTTCAGTGTCAGAGCTGAAAAAGAAATACAATTTATCTTTTTCGCCGTAGTCCCATCCGAGCCTGAAATCCCATGCCCATTTTCCAAGCTCCCACCTGCTGATTACAGCTTGATGTTTGTAAACCTTCGGATAAATCCATGCTTCTACAGAAAAGTTACCTTTACCGAAATTGTAACTCGAATCATATGGCATTTCGATATAATCATTTTCACCGTCAAAAGAATATGCCTGCCCTTCGATACCTTCTGTTAATGCCGCACCATGAACAGTACCAATATTTCTCTTATTTGAACTGTCATTCGCATTTTCATCAAATGACCAGTACCCAACAAGCGATTGCTCCTGAGCTTTTAACTCTCTATTAAAATCCTGCTCAATCTGATCCGGAGCTCTGGCGTAATTCCAGATGCGAATCTCGTCAATTCGACCTTTATATCTATCGGTAAAATTCTCAGAATTCCGTCCAATATTCAGATTGATATCATTTGTCACTATCGGAACGGAGAGCTCCTGAGTCTGATCGAGCCGGCCGTTAATAAATAGTTTGACCTGCGAACCATCATAAGTTGCTGCGACATGATACCATCTATCAGAGTCAAGAAATGAATTGGAAAAAACGCAATCTGCATTCGCCAAATCCAGAGCCAGTCTTCTTCTGGTTCCAGTTCCTTCAAGTAATAGTTCGTAATCTGAACGAACTTCCCAACCTTTTGAAATAATTCGAGGATTTTCTGTGCCGCCTTCTTCGAAATTTATCCATGCCTCAAGCGTCAGTTGTTTTGTCAGGTCAAGACCTGGATTATCCAGTACATCAATATAATCACCTTTTCCATTAAAAGAATATGCCTGCCCTTCGATTCCCTCTGCTAATACCGCACCATAAATAGTACCATTATTTCCATTTGTCGAACTATCATTTGCATTGCCATTAAAGGACCAGTATCCGACAAGACCTGATGATGAGGAAAACTCTTTAATACAAATATAATTTTGCTCGCCTCTTTTTGAGATATAAGCTATTTTCGTTCCATCGGGAGAAAAGACGGAATGATTATTTTCATATTCGTCATTCGTTAACCGGACAAGATTTGAGCCGTCACTATTGATTACGCATATCTGTTTATCATCCACGCTGAAAAGTATCCTCTTACCATCAGGAGACCAGTCATAGACATAGCAATCTCCAATAGATGCGTTAGTCAGCCGCTTTTCCTCGCTGCCATCGGTTTTGATTGTAAAGATAGAACGCACTTCGGCTCGACCATCTTCAACAACCTTACTATAAACAATCCTGTCACTATTTGAACCTTTGCCCCAAATAGCCAAATTAATTTTTTCGGTGCAGGTTAAAATCGTTTTGATATTGCTTCCATCCGCATTTGCGATTTTAATATGCCGTTGCTGTCTGTCATGGTGACAGAAACAAAAACGTTTGCCATCAGGAGAAAAACTGGCCGGTGTGTATGAATGACCGCCGGGAACCATTAAAACCGAATTTCTACCTGAAGAGCCATCAGGACTTGTAAAGTTAATCCAGTGAAAATCCGCACCCTGAACAGAGTTATCCATATAATAAAGCTGGTTGCTCTCCGGGCGATACGCAGGTCCCCATACAAGCCTGCCCTGCGGCATGTCAGTTATTTGCTTTAAATCACTGCCGTCAAGATTGATAGTGTAAACGTTCATTACATCATTTTGTGCTCCGGCAAACGCAATCCTTTTACCATCAGGAGACCATGCCAGATTTTTATTCAGCGGCCAATATTCTTCCCCTAACATTACAAACGTTTTAGCTGTCACACCATTTGGCAAAGGAACATTGAAAGGAAAATTACTTACAGGTTTAGATAGATTTTCCCCTTCAATCTGCACATTGGTTTTTACATCCGGGTCAAGTGAAATATTCTTAAATATCACCCATTGGTACGGCTGAGTCTGTAACTGAAATTCTTTAACCTGGTTTAATTTTAATTCTGGAAACGTACCGATTGATTGGCGTATTTCACTATTGGACACAGAGCCGGTAGAACCTTTCCATGGATGAAGTTTTCCATTGTTATCAATCGCAACTATGCGTTGTGTGACATCTCGACCGAGTGTATCTGTTGTGAAAATCTGTACCCCCTGTTCAGTTTCAGATGCTTTTGTAAATGAAACACCATTATCGATTCTAATAGACTTGCCGTCATGCCTGGCTATGGTTTTCCATGCATCAGTAGCGACACCAAGTCGAATTTTAGTCGTATTTCGGCTCTTATCAAATTTTGTTAGAACAGCTACATATCCTTCGATTTTTTCTTTATCTTCATCCAGAACTTCACAGGAACCTTCCCAGCCATCAGCTCCCTCAAAACTATCGTACGACAGTTCTCTTTCTTCAGGCCCGGCCACGTTAAATATTATACCGGTATCACCTGATTGTGGATTTTTATTCCATTTTTTAATTGTCAGATTTCTCCCAAGCGGCTCACCATCAGGTCTGTAACAATGAACACCATCATCGGTATATTGACAAGTTCCCACTAATTCAACAGTAACGCCGTTAGGTAATGTAGCTGCAAAATGAGTATTTTCCAACTTATCGCTTATCCCACTTGAACCGATATTATAAAGAGCC
>CAYSHS010000385.1:0-3513 GCA_964430845.1 uncultured Pirellulales bacterium
CAACAACTTTTTTAAGCTTGTTCTGCACAGGGTGCAAATCATGCCGTTAATCCTGAAAAATCACCACCGCGCACAAGTCGATGGCAGACGTTCAACCAGCCATACTGCCGATGCTATCCGGGCCATATATTGATCTGATAACAAAATGGTGGGATTCAAGGAGTACCTTGATGTCAAAGAACATCGACTTGAGGTGTACTGATCGATACATCTGCAAACCCCTTGGTCTTTTATCACTTCCGCTTGTTTTTGGTTTTGATAGATGTGACAGTATGCCAGGAAGATTTATAAACTTACACGTCAATAATATACCACACAGTATATTAGCGGTGAGTTGGTGACGAAGATCAGAATTACCCGCGAAGGCTACAAATGCGAAAGGTGCGGGCACGAATGGATACCAAGAAATGAAGCATATCCGAGGGTATGTCCACGGTGCAAATCACCGTATTGGGATAGACCTAAAAAAGGATAAGGCAGACGATATGCATGAAAACGAGACACATACTTGTCATAGGGAACAGCCAATCTCTGGAGGAAATCAAAGATAGAAACATACCTATACATCTTATTGTGACCTCTCCACCCTATCCTATGATAGCTATGTGGGACAAGCAGTTCTCAGAGCTTGATGCTAATTCTTACGAAAAAATGCATGACTTGCTTGCAAAGGTATGGAAAGAATCCTACGACGTTCTTGTTGACGGCGGACTAATGTGCATAAACATAGGCGACGCGACAAGAAAAAACGATGGTGATGGATTCAGATTGTACCCGAACCATGCTAAAGTTATTGAACATTGTGAAAAAACCGGCTTTACTACCTTGCCTTATATTCTTTGGAAAAAACCGACAAATAGACCAAATGCCTTTCTTGGATCCGGTTTCCTTCCTCCCAACGCTTATGTTACCCTTGATTGTGAGTATATCTTGATATTCAGAAAGGGAAACCTCAGACAGTTTAACGAAGACGGAAAACAAAAACGCAGAGACAGCACGTATACAAAGGAGGAAAGAGATAAATGGTTCTCTCAAATATGGGATGACATAAAAGGGGCAAAACAAAATCGAGGCAATATTGAAAGAAGGACAGCCGCGTATCCCGAGGAGCTTGTCAGGCGTTTAATCTGTATGTTTTCCGTTAAGGGAGACACCGTGTTGGACCCCTTTGCCGGAACGGGAACAACCATGAAAATTGCGCGAGAACTTGAAAGGAATTCAATGGGATATGAGATTGATAACGAACTTGCAAACCTCATTATACAAAGATTCGGACAGAAAACTCTCGAATCCGACTTCGAGGTTATCCGGCGTCTCTGAGGGTTCTTTGCTTGTGCAAGACCTCGGAGGCGTCGACAAGAACGCCGTCATCCTTTTTCTCGTACAATATAATTTTAACGTCTATCTTGTCCTGCAAATGTTTCATAAGCCTATAAGTTCTTGGCTTAATCGACACAGGCACATCTCCTATATATCCGTCTATCCCCTTCGACTCTTCCTGCGGCGTGGCCGATCTTGATTTTACCCCTTTCATTTCCGCCAATTTTTTAAGTATGGCCTCCTGGACGCGGAGGCCGAGAAATGTCTTGACAAGAACAAGGTCTTGGACCCATTTTTCTATTAGATCTTCGTCTATATCATCGAAGGCATCCTTTACTTGTTTAAGTTTACTTGATATGCGTTCAGCTGCATTCTTAACGGCGTCCGGATGGGTCTGAAGATACCATCTTTTCCACCCTTCAAAAGATTTCTCGGGGCATTCGTTTATTAGCTCAGACATCTGACCTACGATTCTGGGCCTTGTTGCCTGGGATATACGATTGACCTGGTTAAGGATCCAGGATGTGTATTTGGGAAATTGAATTTTCTCGCCTGTAAGACCTTCAGCTAATTCCTGGAAAGAAAGCTTAATCATATACAGAAATTGGCGGTTTATCTTTAAATAACATCAGTTGAGTGCGGTACCTTTCGAGGCCGAGTTCATCCGAAATTGGGGGCAGTTTTATACAATTTCAGCCTGACACTAATCAGTTTCACCAAGATTACCGTCGGTACCGCTTCCTGGTCCTTATTCGGCTCCTGACGGGGATGATATATGGATTTCTGTTGTGCTTAGCATCGTTTCTGAATCGTTAAATCTTATCCCCGCAAGTTGACAACAGCAAAAGGAAGACCCGAACTTCAAGATCTTCCTCACACGGCAACAAGATGAATATCACTCAGTTTCCGCAACACTCATTTCAGAGGACAGCAGATTCAACTGTATGTCGCAATCCACCGGCAGCAGCCGCAAATATTTAGTGAATTGAGCCACCATAAGCCCGGCTGCAATGTTCGCGCAATAAATGGTTGTTTTGGCAGTGCACGGGCCAGCGAATGCCTCAACGGAACGAAACAATGTTGTCGGGTAGTGCCGCCTGGACTCAGCATCGCAGGCAGTCAGTATCCTCAGTGTCTCAGCGGTCATCCGGCCGTCACAGAAGAAATTCACCTGGTTTTTAACCGAATCCCAGATCAGCCGTCTCGTGTCAATGCTGTCAACGGCACAGAAAATCGTATTCCCCACGTCAATGCTCCGGCGAAAACGTTCCGACACTGGTATAACCTCGGCAGTGCTGTTGATTTGGTGGCACAACTCCGCTGTAGCCTCAACTTTCGGCTTATCCAGGTCATTCTCAAGATACCCCTGGCTCGCCAGGTTGCTGGTTTCAACTATATCGAAATCCACCAGCTGCAACCAGGGAATTCCCACTGCCACCAGCTGCAAAGCTACCTGCCGGCCAATGGCACCTACGCCGATAACGCTGGCCTTGCACGCTGCAAGCCTTTCGGCAGGAACGATGTCCTGCTGCCGGTTGTAACGCTCTCCAAAATCTTCGGTATTCATCAGAAAATCACCTCGCTTTCTTCATCCCATGGATATTGCCTTGCCCCGAATTCGTCCAGCATAAACTGCCTCTCCGTGGGATCCATATCCTCAAGTTCTTCAGCGAAATCGTAAGGCAGGGCAAAGTCATGAATATCTGACCCTGTTTTATTGTTGCTGTTTTTGCAATTATTGCTGAGGCGAATCTCAGGCATGATGTTGGCATTGTATTCAGCATCCCACCTGTCGTGGTCGCTCGGACCGAAATCATGGCTATAATCAACCCGGACAGGAATGAGTATGTTTGCGCCGGGGCCGGTATTGAAGCTCAGCCTGGCATAAGTTTGGTTACTTCGGTCCACCACGAAGAGGACCGCCCATTGACAGCCGCCGAAAACCCTTCCGAACGTTTCCCTGTCGGTGATGCTCGGATTCGGGGAATCACCCGGATGGCAGTGCATCCAGACCCGGGCGAATTGCTCGGGCTTTCTGCCAAGGTCAACCTGGTCGTCGAAGAAATTGGCAACCGCCTCATCTTCGAACGACACACTAACTATGGTTACTTTCTGTTTCACTGTTACAAAGTCGCTGACGTATAAAAGGTCCCCGGATTCTGTAATCCCGAACCCGCCGATCTCGTTATCCGT
>CAYSHS010000386.1:0-536 GCA_964430845.1 uncultured Pirellulales bacterium
GCTTAGCAAGAATTTTCATCCATAAAGGTATTTCTTTTTTGGGAAAACCAGTATCTATTAGAATTAATTGTTCCAAATTTGTAAATTTCTCAAGTAGATGAATATCACGAAGTTCAATATCCATTAGGGTAAGTGAAGTAATTTGGATAATATCTTCGTCTGTGAGTTCATTCACTTTTTTTTGAAGTTGTTTTGCAACTGTTTCGCGAATTACTTTCTCGCTGGCCGGGTCGGGTTTTGGTTCCTGTGTAAGTGCCGCATATAGCAGGGCGGCAGAAATCAATAACAAAATAACAACAGCCGCGATTATATATCTTCGATAAAGATGTTTCTTTTGCATATAAATTTCCAGTTTAATCTCTTGGTTTTATTCTATCGGAAGTATGGATATAGGAAAAGACAAAATTATTAAAATTATGGTATAGGGTTTAGGGTATAGTTTTCATAGTATTCTATCCCCTATCCAATATACCCTAATTATCTTTTTCTTCTGCTAGTGCGGCTAATATGCGGCTGGCTGCTTCGGGCGAAAGGTC
>CAYSHS010000386.1:546-3508 GCA_964430845.1 uncultured Pirellulales bacterium
TGTTTTTATAGATAATATCGTCATTTTACTCATAATTCAATACGAATATACCCATAATTAGTTCATAATCAACTGTTTTTTTTCTAATTTTTGGATTATTTTCTAATTTTCTTCTGCAAGAGCGGCTAAGATGCGGCTGGCTGCTTCGGGCGAAAGGTCGGATTGTGGAGGTTCGGATTGCTCATTGGTTTTAGGCTGTATCTGCGTTTGTGCGGCTGCATGGCTTTGCAATGCGATAATATCGAGACACGCTTTTCGAGCGGTCTCTCCCTGCCCCTTGGACAGCTCAACAAGGTTGACAAGAGCTTTCGATATATCCCGGGCGATATGAGCGGCGTTTCGCATGTGTGAAACTTCGATGCGCTTGTCGAATTCCCCGATAAAATTATCATCGGCCAGCCATTTATTATATGCAGCTCTGCTCACCTTATGTTTTTGCAGAATTTCATTCTCTTTAAGCTTGCCCTCGAACAAATCCTCAATTACTTCAAACTGTTTTTTTGTAAGCTGCGTTACTTTTGACATAAATGTTCCTCCATTCTTTAGGGTATAGGGTTTGGGGAATAGGGTATAGTTATAGAAATAGGTACAGAATTCTTATTGAGACGGTTTGACATTTTAAAAAAGCGAGCATTGCCGTATCCACTCGGCAATCTCGGGGCGGTGATTGTAATTCAAACACGCGAACGGACCGAATAACTCAATCGCCATATCATCATAAGCAATCGCGGCGTCCAGCTCGTAATCAAAATAACCCAGGTGAATATATTCGTTATTATTGCGAATCTCCGCCTGCCATTTCCGATTACCTTTGTGCCAGGAAACTCCCTTGTAATAACTTGTGCAATCCTCTCTTGGCAGGCGATTGCGGGCGTTTTGTGCGGCTGTGCAAACACGCAGATTGCACCTGCGATTGTCAAGCGTGTTGTGGTTGATGTGGTCGCAGAAAAGCGATGGAGCGATATCAATTATTTCGCGGTGCATTTTTATAATCTTTCCGTGGCTTGTTCTTTGTGCGTAAAATCGTCCCTTACTCGCCCCGGCATACCATTTGTGTGCGGCCAGACGCTCGTAATCATCATGGTCAACTATCGTGATAAGTCCCCTCGTTAGAGGTATCAGGCAATAAATGTCATTATCATTCATGTTGTTTCTCCCGTTAAAGTATGAAGTGTTTATTTATATTTTTTCCGAAATTTTCTATCGTTTTCAAAACGATGTCATTTTTTATGCTTGCGGATTCTTTTTGTAACCAAGCTCTTTTCGGACAAGTGACATGAAAAGGGCGTTCGGGTTCCGGCCGCTCCTTGCTTCTTTTGCCAGCTCGAGTGCCCTGTCAAAAATTTCCAGGTTGAATTTCCCGCTCCGGCAGCAGTCGGCAAGGTAATCGCAAACGTTATTGAACGCGGTTCTGTCGGAGCGTGTGCAGACCGCAAGAATATGATTGAGCCTGTCGAGAAATCTGATTCTTGCTATCTCGATATTCTTTATTGTCGTATCCTGCTCTACTGTGAACGAAGATGAACGAGCCGAGCTCGAAAAACGAGAAAGATTACTTATCGAATCCGAAGACGAATTGCAGGTATCACCCGGCTCATTTGTTTTACTATCATCGTTTTCCATTGCCTGGTTTTCGCTGTATTTATTTTCGTTTTCTTTCGTGTTATTTTCTGTTATTTGGTTTTCCTTTCGTTTCGTTTCCTTTCTTTTTGCTATAGGGGTGCTATCGGAACTGGCGGCGGATTTATGGCCTGCCCATCTTTTTCTTGCACCCTTAAGTCCCTGCTCTGTATGGAATTGCATCAGCTCTTTTATACGTTTCATTTCGGCGTTTACGTACGTGGAAGAAATTTTTTCGTTTCTGATTTTGAATTTGTGCTTGATGTTTTCCCATATTTCAAGAAACTGCGTCTCATTATCGAAATTGAAAACCTTGTACAGGTTATCACTGAATGGCAGTGAGCCGCGATTCTGGAAAAGCATTAGAATCATAGGCAGATATAATCCGCGTTCTGTTGGTGACATAATCATGTAATCCGGGTCGGATGTGATTTTCTGAATATCGAACTGCACGTAGTGAATGTTCTGTTTTTTCATTTTGTCTCCTGTAAAAGTTCAATTGGGATTTTGCGAGGTCAGATTTTATATAATATTTAAAGATTAGAGGCTGCCAAAAACCACAAATAAACACAATTATTTTTGCAGAGTTGGAATTCTACCTCAATATTTATTTAACTTTATATTAGGTGTGGTATAATTGCGGCTGTTTTTTTTTATTCTATTTAATTCCCCTACACTTAACAAAGAGCAAATCAAGGAAAAAAGAAAAAAATTATATAGGAATAATTCGGAAGTATACGTTTAACACAAAGTGAAAAGAAGAATATTATCGATTTTTAGATTTAAATTCTCTCTCTTTTCTTCGTTCTCTTGTGCCATAAATAAAAGAGCCAAGTAAGGTGGCCAAACCTGTTGTGCTGATGAATGAACCAGTTGTCTTGTAGCCTTTGAATACCACTATTACACCTGAAATAACAACCGTCATACCTAATATGAAAGCAAATATTAATCCCCAAAGGCTATTTCTGGAGTCTGTGTTCAATGCTTTTGATTCCAGTTTTCTTCTATGCTCACTTTGAGCCTCCGCCATAGCCATAATGCGTTCTGCCCCATTAGGAATTATTTGATTATATTCTTTTAATATAGTTGGTGGCGGTATTGGTCCAGAAAAACTTTGGTGCATAATACCTACGATTTCCGCGGCTAATTTTTCTTGGCCTTCTTGTTGTTGTAAGGCATTTGGGATTTGTGGCTGTTGAGAAGATGGGAATTTATGCCTTTTGGACATGTTCGTTATTGAAATGCTCTATTGCTTCTGAAATATCATTACCAATTATAGCCCAATCAGATTGCAGAGCATGGAAATCAGCTAAATTTGGACTTAATGAGCGGTTATATTCAC
>CAYSHS010000387.1:0-3492 GCA_964430845.1 uncultured Pirellulales bacterium
TGGCTCAGCAGGGGATTTCAGTTATTGCTATACACGAATCTAAAATTGAAAAGAACATTCTTGATGCATGGCTCAAGGAAAACAAGATAACAATACCCGTCGGAATAGTCGAAGGTGATTCTGAACAAACACGTTTCAACTGGGCTATTCAGTCTTTGCCCTGGCTGATTTTGACTGATGCAAAACATGTTGTCACTGATGAGGGTTTCAGCATTGGTGAGCTTGATGAGAAAATTAAAAACATTAATGAAAATCCGGCATTAGAAACCGGTAACAACAAGGAATTACTTGAAAAGCTTAAAAGTATGGATGAACTTTATACATCAGAATTAACGTTGACCGGTTCTGATGTTCGGGTTCCGGATTATCCTGATGTCCCTCGTCAGAAAATTCGCTGGAAAATATCAATGAATCAGGATGAATTCGCATTAGAGCAAATTAGTGATGAAATTTATGAACGCAAGTCAAGCCTGCCGGTCGATGGCCTATTGGGTATTCCCTCTATGATGATGAAAGCTGTTGTTTATATGTCAAAGCAGCGAGGCGGACATCATTATATTTTCGGAAATGTTTTAGAGCCGGGTAAGGCGCCGGAACTGGAAGATAATATGATTAGCGGGCAAGTGTTAATAAATAATACGAAACCAGATTATTTTATCGTCTCGAAAATTCGTTACCTGTGGTCGATAGGGCGGTATTATTCACAATATATAGACAAAATAGTTGAAGTTTCAACTGATAATAATGGAATTTTGACTGTTACCGCCGCTGGACAGATGATAAGTAAAATACAGGGGCAGTGGGAATTGCAAATTAATCCAGCGGCGATGTATATGGTTCAGAATGCAAAATTTACCCGGTTTGATTCTCAAGGCCAGTTATCCGAAACGCCGGAGATTATTATCAGCAATTCGGGAGTAAAATGGTTTGAGAATCTTTGTATTCCACAGGAAACTTCTTTTGCTGGTTTAGGTAACAATGTAAATGTCCCGATAATTTATGAAACGATATCACCAAAAGCTGATTTGGAATTTATAAAACAAGCAAATGAATTTCTTGATCCACCATATGAAGTACAAACTTCTTATTCATTAATAAGCGGCTCAACACATTTTGATAGTATGTATGAAGCTGGTGAAAAAAAGGCAAATGCCAATGGAGGTAACGATACTAAAGACAGTTTTTCCGAGGAATTATTATTTCTTCAACAACAGAGGATACAGGAAGTCGGGGGGGCTGCCCTCATAGATATGTATGAAAAGTTTATCTCAAAATATCAAGATGATCCCCGTGTTGCAGAGGCTTTTTTTGATTTGGCTAATCGCTATGAAAATGTATGGGAGGGACAAAATCATGAAAAAGCCCTGGAACTGTTTGAAAAAGCGGCCAAGACAGCTATACCCAATACTGATATCTGGAAGAAGGCTAATGTTTTCTGGTTTAATCGTTTAATAGTGCGGGATATTTCTCAGGCTGAAAAAGTATTACATTATATGGAAAGTTTTCTCAATAAGGATGATATTCTGTTTTCCATGGAGATAGAACTGAAATATGTGGAATTTTATGGAATACAGAAGCTTTTTGATGATGCGGAGGAACATTATAGTAAATTATTAACAATGTATAGTGAAGTAAGGTCACAAAAAAATGTGGAAGATGCAGTGATAGCTGCAAATTACTGGCGATCATCTTCTCAGAATTTATTGGCAAGTATTAATAATGCAATGGAACTTACGCCCGCTCAGCGTTTGATTCGTATAAAAAAAATAGGGGAAAAATATCCTCTTTTCTCAATCTTGATTAATAATAACATAATTGTAAAACAACTTGAAAGCCAGGTAAGCTGGCAAGACATGTCAGCGGAATTGGAAAAACAACAAAAGATAGATAAAACAAATTCATCTGAACCAGAATTTGTAAAGGGGGACATCTCCGGCTTTGTTGAAGATTCCAATGGTAAGCCGGTTTACAACGCTTCAGTGGAAATATTAAACAGGGAGCTTGTTTTGTTTCCGGATCCCGGGATGATGTTAGATACTGGCAACGGAATCCAGGTAACGCCTCCGAGTTACGCCGCTCGGACAGATATTCATGGTTACTTTAAGATTGCGGATTTAAGTTCGGGAAAAACAGATATGATTATTAAAGCTGAGAACTATCGGACAAAAATTCTTAAAGATATATCCACAGGCACGAAAGATTTGAAAATTGTTTTGGACAAACCTGCGGCTTTCAAACTTAAAGGTGAAGTTGTTGATAGCCGGGGTAATCCCGTTAAAGATGTTAAGATTACATTGGTCCAGAACCTGAATAAAGCAGAATCAAAATCTGTTCAAACGGATGATAAAGGCCTGTTCGAGTTCGGTGATGTCTTGGAACCGACCACAGAAAGAAATACAAGAGAATTGATTGCTCAAAAGAAAGGATTCGGAATCTGGGGAAAATGGTTAGATTCGACAGGCGGCGAGAGCTATGTAAAAATCACCTTACTGCCTGAAGAGACTATTTCAGGCCGCGTTGTTGATGACAAAGGTAAACCAATCGAAGACGCTGAAGTTAGTTTCTGGTCATGCAGAGGAGAGGATATGGAGTTTTTCCTCGGTTTTTGGCAGGATATAGCGCCTTCAGTTAAAACAGATTCTGATGGAAAGTTTATTTTCAAGGGTATTCCGCCAAAGTGCAATGTGTATTTCAATATATCTGCCGAAGGTTATGTCTCGAATAGTGTGCAAAGCCTCAATAATGGTTATGACGGCGGTTATTTCGTACGTCAAAAAGATGGAACGAGCGAGACGGTTATAGGAGGCATCAATGAAACACAAGGGGATGTTGTGTTTGTGCTTCAAAAAGGCGCGACGCTTCGAGGGACAGTGACATATAAAGATACAGGTCTTCCCGCGGATGGAATCGGGGTATTTACTCAATTACAGGAAGGAGACCATTGGATTGGAGGTGAAATGTGGGTCGAAGGTGTCACAGATAAAAATGGTCGATTCGAATTGAAAGGAGTAAGTACTAATCCATGTAATCTTTTGGTTAGGTTTGAGGATTCAGGAAAGGATTTCATGCCTGAATGGACAGCGGCGGCGAAGGAATTCGATAACCTCAAGCCCGGCAAAGTAAAAGATAATATAAAAATAGTTCTGGTAAAAGGAGGCATCATGCGGGGAAAGGTCACTGATGCAAAAGGAAATCCTCTGCATGGTATTGCAATCGCATTCTATTCGTCCGCCCGACCACGTTCCGGTGCGGCTTGCCAAGTCACACATTCTGCAAAGGATGGCTCATGGTCGTATCGTTTTCCACCTGGAGAAGTTTATGCTTATATTCAAACGAATATGCCGCCGGGAATGAGCTGGTCAAAATACAGCTATACAAAGAAAATAAAAGAAGGTCAGGAAATAAAGGGTATTGATTTTAAGCTGGATTGTGAGTTGCCTGAAAATTCACCATATAGATAGATTCAATATCAAACATATTGAATTTGTTTTG
>CAYSHS010000388.1:0-3478 GCA_964430845.1 uncultured Pirellulales bacterium
TCTTAATTATATCAAAATGTTGAGTTTCAGCAAGGTTAAGTGTTCAGGTTTTTCTATTTTTTTATGTTTATGGAAGTTAGAATAGCGAATGAAAATGATAAATTGTTTTTATATGGAAATAAAAAGATGCAGCCTTTTACTTTATTAATTAAACCAAGCGGTTCAAACTGCAATATTGATTGCATGTATTGTTTTTATAAGTCCAGGTGTCCTGAAATTGGGCAGGGCAGGCAGCGGATGAGCGATGAGGTGCTTGAGAGACTCATCAGAGACTATTTGCAACTGGATTTCCCCGGAGTTGGATTCGCCTGGCAGGGGGGTGAGCCTACGCTAATGGGTCTGGAATTTTATGAAAAAGTTATAAATCTGCAAAAGAAGTATGGGCGTTCAAATCAGCAAATTACCAATTCCCTTCAAACAAATGGGATTTTACTGAACGATAAATGGTGTAAATTTCTTCATGAAAATAGATTTTTGCTGGGAATAAGTATCGATGGTCCGAGGGAATTGCATGATTTTTATCGTCTTGACTATTCAGGAGCGGGAACTTTCGATAAAGTAGTAGCTGGAATTGAAAAATGTAGGGAATACAAGGTTGAATTTAATACCCTGACATTACTCAATTCGAAAAACATAGAACATCCTGACAAAATTTTTAATTTTCTCATCGGGCTGGGCGTAAAATTCATGCAATTTATCCCCTGTGTTGAAATTGATCCGGATACTAAAAAAATTACTGAATTTTCGATTACGCCGGAGCAATATGGGAATTTTTTATGTAAAATTTTTGATTTTTGGAGAGATTATGGTCCTGACAACCTGAGCATACGTGATTTTGACTCGATTTTGTCGTACTGTGTTTCAGGAAGACATACAATCTGCACTTATGATAATCGATGCAGTCAATACATAGTAATTGAGCATAGCGGCGATGTCTTCTGCTGTGATTTTTTTGTCGAGCCTAAGTGGAGATTAGGAAATATTCTTGAAACATCCATAGGAAAACTGGCAACAAGCCAAATAAAGTCTAAATTTGCCCATGCAAAACAGAATCTCTCGAATAAATGCCTGATTTGCAAGTATATGTCTGTTTGCCGAGGAGGTTGTATGAGGAACAGAATTAGCTCAAATTCAGATGAGTTTAACAAAGAAACGTATTTCTGTGAGTCTTATAAGCGTTTTTTTGACTATACCATGCCTCAATTTATGTATGTCGCAGCACAAATAAAGGCGGAAATTTCAAAACCATGATGAATTCATATTGAAAGCTTTAGCGATTTAAAACGTTATGGCAATATATTTTTTTGTGTTTTTCCGTCCGATAATGCCTTTTGGCACATATTTTATGCGTTTCATATTTGTTAAAAGCGGTTTTTTATTGACAAAACAGGGCTATAAATATTATACTATTCAATAAGGATAGGCTCTTGTGCATGTATTAAGAGTTCTGTCGCCAGACTAACTGTAAAAACGCCTCAATGAGGGGTATTTTTCGGAGGTAAGGAGCAGCCAAATCTTTTTTGGTGATGAAAATAGAAGCATTTATTTGGATTGGAGAGTAATATTAATGTTCAATCGTAGCAAAGCAATAGCTGTTTTAGCAGGAGCGTTTTTTGTTGTAAGCACCGGAATCTGCCAGAATACGAAAAAGCAGGATATCGAAAGCAACTGGAATGATTTTCTGCATTACACGGTAATAAGAAACCTGGAATTAGCAAAAGGATACGCTCATGCAATTCTGGATAACGAGCCTAACGCGGTTAAACTGTTTATGCTGTCCCGGGAAAATCCCACCGGCTATCAGATATTATTGAGAGCTTTTGATAACAAATACGATGCTGAGCTTGCCGAGTTATCCGAAAAACTTCTTGCCCTGATTAACCAGGGAGGCTATATCCGTCGCTCCGATCCGGATGTTATTTTCGAGGAAGTAAAAAGGTTAAGCGCCAATACTCCGCGAGCACGTCAAACTGCAGTTGAACGTTTGCGAAATGCAGGCGAATATGCTATTCCATTTATGTTGAATGCTCTCGATGATCCTGCCCGTCAGGATGAATTTGTAAATATCGCAGATGCCCTTTCTCAAATAGGCAAAGATGCTGTCAGACCTCTTGCAGCGGCGTTACAAACTGAAAACGCGGCTGTTAAATCAGAAATTATAAAGGCAATGGGCGGAATTCGTTATCCGCAATCATTGCCTTATCTGAAGTATGTAATCGAAAACGAGAAATTATCTGACTTGAAACAGTCGGCAGAAGCGAGTATCAGTAAGATTGATCCTGCCGCTTTATCTGTCCCCGCGGCACAATTGTTCTATCAGCTTGGGGAAAGCTATTATTATCATGCACAATCGCTCAATCCTGCAGAGGATGCTCCGAATGCTAATGTTTGGTTCTGGGACACTGAAAAGAAACAGTTAACACGCGAAGCAGTCAACAAGGCGTACTTCAATGAGCTTATGGCGATGAGGGTGTGCGAATGGGCGCTCAAGGCTGATGAGAGGTTTGGCTCTGCAATCGGGCTTTGGCTGGCAGCTTATTTTAAGGCAGAATCTGCTGGTGTTCAAACTATGCCGAAATACTTTGGCGAAAGCCATGCAAGCGCAATTGTTTATGCTACAACGGCCGGAGTAGAGTACCTTCACCAGGCGCTGGCCCGCGCGGTTAAAGATGGCAATACTTATGTTGCTCTTGGCGTCATTGAAGCATTGGGTAATACAGCAGGCGAGAAATCTCTGTTTTACAGGCTCGGAACAGAGCAGCCTCTTGTTAAAGCGCTCTCATTTAAGGATAGATTAGTAAGATATAGTGCCGCAATAGCAATCGGTGCGGCTGGGCCGCAGGAAAATTTTGTAGAAAGCAGGCTGGTGGTTGAAAATCTAGAAAAGGCCTTGGCTGAAAATCCTAAAACAACTGCCACTGTCACTGATGCAGTAATTTGGAATGAGGATATTGCGAACAGTTACGCTCTCCAGGCGGCAAAAGTTATGTTGGGATTGGCACAAACAAGAAATCCTGTCATAGATTTGTCTTTGGCGCAAACTGCTCTTATCAACGCGACAGGTGACGACCGCAACGAGATTCAGGTATTGGCAGGTCAGACGCTTGCCTACCTGAAAAGTCCCACAGCACAGAGCGCGATTGTAACGATGGCTCTTGATACAAATAACGACCTTGATGTACGTATATCTGCTTTCAATTCACTTGCAACTTCAGCGAAGATAAATGCGAGCATGTTAAGCGATGATATGATAAACAGGATATACGAGCTTATAAGCTCGAACACGACTGATACTAATCTTCGCAGTGCAGCCGCGGCAGCCTATGGTGCATTGAATTTACCAAGTCGAAAAGTAAAAGACCTTATCCTCGACCAGGCAAAAAGCTGAAATGACAATCATACTTCATGTATTAGCATGTTAAGAAAAGCCATAATAGTTGTACTTCAACTGAATCGGTTTCTTCTTAAAATATATACG
>CAYSHS010000389.1:0-2368 GCA_964430845.1 uncultured Pirellulales bacterium
CACATAACGCAATCGCTCCCGGAGCGGGAATTGTATGAATAGTCAATTGTGAATAATCGATTGTATAGCCGTCAAGGTCATTATTAAGATCAATTGTTATTCCATCAGGATTATTAAGAAGGCTTATCGGGATATTGAAGGTAAGAATGCGTGTAAGGTCATGTGCACTGTAGTCCGCCGGAATTGTACCGACATTTATACCGTTCACAAAGACATCAGCGCTCCAGTCCGGGCTATCGGCTATGCCGGCAACATAAAGCTCCAATGATGCCGATATGGGAGTAAAGCCCATCAAGTCATAAGTGTGCGTCCATGACTTGTCGTCTTCGTACCAGTAATCCGTGAAGTCGGGATCACCAGGCATGCGATAATCCGCCCAGTAAACCCCGTAATCGGTATAATGCAAGCCATTTGCGATTGGGCATCCGACACCAAATCCATCCTTGTCACCCAGAAGGTCAACAATAGTAACTGACGATTTGGCTGACGGAGCAACAGAAAGGATAAGAAACGCAAATATAAAAATAGATATTAGATTTTTCATCAAACCCCCACCTGTATAAAAAACTTTACACAAAATTGAAAACTAATGATAGATTACATCTTCCTCTTATTGCCATTATTATATCACAAAATTACCTCTTGTGTCAATGAAATTAGCTTACAGGGAGAAAACATATTTGTTGTTCCTATAATATCGAGAGACGTTGTTTTTATTATCAGAATTAATTCGGTAAAGCCTCTTGGAATTATTGTAAAATTCCCGTTTTTTATTCACTCTTCGAGCTTGTTTTTAAGCTCATTTATGGTAGCCTGGTCTTTTTCTACTCTCTTGAGCAAATCCTCTCTCAATCCTCTTTCATATTGTACGAGTTTTCGCAATTCATCGTTATCAGCTTTTAATTTATTATACTTTTCCTCCCAGCTCTCAGGCTCTGCCATTTTCTCTTTATAAGCATCAAGCTCATCCTGTGCTGATTTCAACTGTCGCGTTAGCTCAGCGATTTTAGCTTTCAGCTCAACATTTTCGTCTTGTGCCTTAATTGCGGCAAGCTCCATCTCCTGTGCACGCTCCATTTCCTTTGCTGCTATTTCCTGTTCATTAATCTCAGGCTTGACCTGGCGAGCCTGTATTTTCGTTTCAGAGCGGCAGCCTGAAAATACGAACATGCAGCAAAACATTAATCCAGTCAAAATAAAGTTTTTTCTAATCATTCCAAATAAAATCCAATCTTTATTTATATATGAATTTTTGCAAAACTCTTGTTACAATCAAAAATTCTACTTTTTGGCGTTGTGATGTCAAACAATTTTCACTAATAAATGCCGGGTATGAAATGGTATTTTACTTTTTTGCAGTATGCTACATATTCAGGATCACGCATAAGGAGTCTTTCTTCCGTGATCCCCCTGAAAAAATACAGAGCACCCCACCCGACAAAACCGAAAACGGTCATAATGCAATATATCGCATATCCAGACCATGAGAATAGAGGCGCTGCAGTATTGGGAATCAAGCCTGGAATGAACGTCAATAACCAGTAGATATTTTTCGAGGCATAACCAGGATGGCGAACGATACGATATGGCCCCCATGTCACGATGCCTCGATTGGTCAGGTT
Source organism: uncultured Pirellulales bacterium (assembly GCA_964430845.1). Classification (GTDB taxonomy): domain Bacteria; phylum Planctomycetota; class Phycisphaerae; order Sedimentisphaerales; family Anaerobacaceae; genus JAFGPS01. The sequence continues at coordinate 1,623 of CAYSHS010000389.1, forward strand.
GCTTGCCCTTGTGAAAAGTGTCAATGACGCCGAAAGAAGAATAGAGACGAAAATCAGCGTAAGAATACGCAAAATCCATGTCATAGGATGATTTATGTCACCTGCCCAGATCAAAGCAAACGGGTCGTAGTATGAGCCGCGCAGAAACGAGACTGTAGCATAATTAAAGGGCGGATAGCACGCCAGGCAGACAAAAAGATGAAATGGATTTGTTTCCACGTAGCGCAGCTTGTTACCGAAGAGCTTCGAGTCGGTATGATAGCTGATGATATACGGCAGAGCTTCAATCATAAAAACCAATGTTATGAACAGTCTGTAGATGATATCGAAATATTCCGCAGGCGAAACATGCAATTGGAGCTGGCTGACTATAGGCACTGCCCTGTTAAATCCGTCAATCGCTGCATTGACAGCAAGAGGACCATAAATCATTTTTATAATCATAAAGACTATCGCCTGCTTTTCCTGGTAAGCAGGTTTCCATGATTCCGTTTCATCTTGTGCAGCCGGCTTTGTCACCTTGCCGGCTAACCGGATTATGTAGCCGGTTATTCGAACGGGATTTGAAATCCATAGCGACTTAGGCCTAAGCAGAAGGAAAATCGGAGCGCCGATAACCAGGTATGCAACATAAACATACCAATAAATTTTTAAACCGGATATGCCATAAAATTGAACATCCAGTATGCCATAAAATTGAATATCCGGGCGATCGTGAAAATATGGGCTGATTGTAATAATCAGCA
>CAYSHS010000389.1:2378-3470 GCA_964430845.1 uncultured Pirellulales bacterium
CCGAGACCAAATGACGAATTCCCTGCTGTACTGTAGGCCGAGGAAGGTCGGGACTAAGGTAGCTCACATTATATTTATTTGCCAATTCCGGCTTTTCAACTTTTTTGATTTTACGTTTTCTCATAATAAATATACTTAAGAATAACGTTTTTTTAGGCTCCCTGCAAATCTTATTATCAATCTTGCCCAAATTTCAAAAATAATTAACAACTTTTTTAGCGCTGTCATCTATATATCGCCAAAGCTGACTTTGAGATCTGCAAAATTGTATCCCGTTAATTTGCTTCTCAATTTTTAGAGGGACGGATTTATCGCTTTGAGCCTCCGTCATATTGGTTTATAATATGCAGAGCGTAAAATACCGAGGTTATTGGCACAGTCTAAGTTGTGGAATTGACTGTAATGGAAAATATAAAAGAGGCGATAAATAAATACTGGGGTTATACTGACTTTCTGCCTTTGCAGAAAGAAGCTATGGAGTGCATCAGCAATGGTAGAGATTCGATTGTTGTTCTTCCTACAGGCGGTGGTAAATCACTTTGCTTTCAGGCTCCTGCTGTTACCATGCCCGGGCTTGCGGTGGTTGTATCGCCGCTCATTTCACTGATGAAAGACCAGGTTGACGCGCTGGCAGAATGCGGCGTGCCGGCTGGACGTATAGACAGCTCGCTTTCTTTTGACGAGCAAAAAGCCGTTTTCGCCGGGATATACAATAAAAAGATTAAGCTGCTTTATTTATCCCCGGAAAGGCTCGTAACGAGCGGTTTTATTGAAATTTTGCGCAAGGTTAATCCCTCTTTTATTGCTATTGACGAGGCACACTGTGTCAGCATGTGGGGACATGATTTCAGACCTGAATACAGACAATTAGGACAATTAAAAGACATTTTCCCGGGTGTTACGATCGGAGCATATACTGCAACTGCAACTAAACAGGTCCGCGATGATATAGTTCAGCAATTGCGTCTGAAAAATCCGCATATTTTAGTCGGCTCGTTTGACAGGCCAAACCTTATTTATAAAGTCAAGCCTCGAAATAATATAATAAGACAGGTTTGCAGTGTGCTCGACCGTCATAAAAACGAATCCGGA
>CAYSHS010000390.1:0-3465 GCA_964430845.1 uncultured Pirellulales bacterium
GCCTGATGTATCGGTGAAGAAGGGCGGGGGCTTTAGAAGAAATTGTCTGGAAATTTTATTCCTGTTTCTTTGAACAAAAATATCTGAGATGGGGTATTGACTATATTCAAATTTTCGTTAAAGTGTTACAAATACGAAAAAAATTAAGCACAAAATCCTTAGCATTAAGGTAAATTTGAAAGTTATATGTGACTAAAGTTGAAAGTGACTAAAGTTATATTTGGATTTTACTTTTTTAACTTTAGTTCACTTTAGGCACTTTAGACACTATTATTGGAGATTGACATGATAGAAGTCAAAGAGCTTCGGCGCAGTTTCGGGCCTGTTGTTGCAGTTGACGGAATTTCATTCAACGTCGCCAAAGGTGAGGTTTTAGGGCTTCTTGGCCCGAACGGAGCCGGCAAAACAACTGCTATGAGGATATTAGCCTGTTTCCTGGAGCCTGACAGCGGGACGGCAAGTATTTGCGGACATGATATTCTGAAAAATCCGATTGAAGTCAGGAAATCGATAGGGTATTTGGCGGAGAATGTTCCTGCGTACAGTGAAATGACGGTCGGCTCATTTTTGAATTTTATTTGCGATGTCAGGGAAATTAAAAGCTCGCAGCGCAGGGAGACGCTCGACAAGGTGGTCCCGATGTGTTCGATAGAGTCGGTTTACCATCAGACGATTGAGACCTTATCGAAGGGCTATAAAAGGCGTGTCGGCTTAGCGGCTACATTGCTCCATGACCCTGATGTGCTGATTCTCGATGAGCCTACCGACGGTCTTGACCCGAATCAAAAACACGAGGTCAGGAAACTTATTAACAAAATGGCTAAGAACAAGTGCATTATCATCTCTACCCATATTCTCGAAGAGGTCGAGGCTGTCTGCTCGAGAACAATTATCATAGCAAAGGGCAGGATTATGGCAGATTCGACACCGGCGGAGCTGAAGGAGAAGTATCAATGCAATCTCGATGCTGTTTTTCGTAAAATTACTCAGGCCAAAAGCGCATAGTTTAATATTATAAAGGCTTGAAGCAAAATTGAAGTTAGGCAGGATAAAAGTGGCTAAAGTGAACTAAAGTTAAAAAACAAAATTAAAATACAACTTTAGGCAATTTAGGCACTTCAATTAGGAGTTCAGAAATGAATAGTTTTTTTGCAGTTTTTAAGAGAGAGTTAAAGAGTTATTTTTCCACTCCTCTTGCTTATGTTTTCCTGGTGATTTTTTTATTTTTCTCGGGTTACCTGACATTTAGGAACGGTTTTTACGAAGTTCGCCAGGCTGATATGAATTTATTCTTTGTAAATTTGCCATTGCTTTTCGTTTTTATGGTTCCATCGACTGCGATGCGTTTATGGGCTGAGGAGCGCAAGGGCGGCACAATTGAATTGCTTTTCACTTTGCCTATCACGATAACTCAGGCAGTTCTTGGCAAGTTCTTTGCCGCATGGTTGTTTCTGGGCATAGCGCTGGCGCTGACTTTCCCGATGGTCATTACTGTTGCATACCTTGGTAATCCTGATGTAGGATTGATAGTTACAGGTTACCTGGGCAGCTTTCTAATGGCGGGCGGATTTCTCGCAATAGGCTGTTTTTTTTCTGCCGTGAGCAAGAACCAGGTAATCAGCTTTGTGCTTTCTGTGGTTGCCTGTGCAGTGTTCGTATATGCCGGAATGCCGTCAACGCTGAATTACTTTGCGGGATTTATGCCGATGGGTTTGGTTTCAGCGATAGAGAATATGAGCTTGATGACACATTTCCAGTCGTTACAAAAAGGGGTTATAAAATTCTCGGATCTTTCATATTTTGTTTTGCTGATTGCCGGATGGATTTACGCCAGTAATATTATTTTAAATGAAAGGAAGGCCAAATAATGAACCGAATGTTGCGAGCGATTATCGGGGCCTGTTTTGTTTTGGTAATTGTATTTTCGGCGATAAGTATCAGCCATGATATTGGCTCTTCGTGGAAGATAGATGTTACCAACCAGAAATTATATACATTGTCCGATGGCACAAAAGCTATTTTATCCAGATTAAACCAGCCAATAACTGTAAAATTGTTCTATGCCAGGACTGCGGCACTGAAAGGACCTGACCAGATACAATATTTCAATAACTATTACGAATATGTAAAATCGCTTCTGGAAGAATATGTTTCTGTATCTAACGGCATGGTCAAGCTGGAAGTAATAGATCCGAGGCCTTTTTCGGATGATGAGGAACAGGCGATAAGATTCGGCTTGAAACAATATCGTGTATCAGAAGAAGAAAGTTTCTTCTTCGGCCTGGTTGTACAGACTGAATTTGGAGTAGAAAAAACGATACCATTCTTTTCTCCTGATCGTCAGAGTTTTATCGAGTATGATATAAGCTATCTTATTGACAGCGCTATTACCCGCCAGAAGAACAGAATCGGAATTATGAGTTCTCTGCCTGTAGTAGGTGACAGCGAGTATATAGCTCTTATGATGCGCAGGCAGGGGCAGCAGCCGAGAAAGCCCTGGACTTTTGTCGAGCATTTGCGCAGGAAATATGAAGTTACGGAAGTCCCGACGGACGTGAATGATATAAATGATATTGATATTCTGCTTATCGTTCATCCGAAGAATTTACCTCAGCAGACGTTATTCGCCATAGACCAGTACATACTCAAAGGCGGCAGAACCATTATCTGTGTTGACCCTCACTGCTTTTCGGATAATTCCAATCAGGCAAACGGGGGATTGATGCTGGGTGATGACAGCAGTCAAGGCTCCGATTTGAATGTCCTTCTCAAAACATGGGGAATCGAAATGCCCAAGAGTGAGTTTGCAGGAGATATGAAATTGGCTGAGAGCCGTGCCGTGAGTCAAAACAGCAGGGTGCAGCCGATTATCGGGCTGCTGGATCTTACTCGTGATTGTTTCAACAAAAACTGCGTGATAACCGCACAGCTTAACGAAGTGAGAGTTTTGTTTTCCGGCGTATTAAATGTGATTGAGGACCCGAACCAGCCTAAAGATAAACACTCACAGATAGAGCGTACACCTCTTATTATGACAACTGACAAAGGCAACAGCTTTTCGGTTACAAGCCCCTATGAATTAATGCTGCTTGACCCGTCAATACTTATGCAGAAATTCATTCCGGGAACGAAACCTGTAACGATGGGGTATCTCCTGTCCGGTCATTTCAAGAGCAGTTTCCCTGACGGCATCGAATTAGAAGCTGATAATCCAAAACAGGCATCTTCCGACGAATCCGGAGAACCGAACCAGCCTGAAAAGATAAAGAAGCAAATCAAGGGATTAACAGAAGCCAAAGACGAGTGTGTAGTGGCTGTTTTTGCGGATGTCGATTTCATAAGTGACTTGCTGGCGTACCAGGATGTTGGTTTCGGCATGGCTGTTGTAGCTGATAACAGTGCATTATTGTTCAATACAATTGATGATTTGAGCGGCTCATCTGATTTAATTTCCGTAAGGTCGAG
>CAYSHS010000391.1:0-3464 GCA_964430845.1 uncultured Pirellulales bacterium
TTGACGCTCTGACCATATCGCTTTACTAGAGAGACCAGTAAGTATGGATTCCACCTTCGGCCCACATCAGGGAAGAAGAAGAAGGCTTCAAAGGTCTTTGCCGGAGCATATCCTTTTTCTCCTATAATTACCTTTAGGCTTTCTTCGATGACATTATAACTTTCCTCTGATAGGTTAAGTTTAGATATGCTGACTAGTAAATCTTCCTCAACGCGTATAAAATCGTCACTAATATTTTCAAGTAATTCAGAAAAATTCATTATTCTTATTTGTTTGTCTTGCGTTGCGGCGTCGGTCGGTTTCTTTCAGGAAACGTTTACGCAGGAGGATTGAGCTTGGGCAGATTTCTACAAGCTCGTCTGCCTGGATGTATTCGAGAGAAGCTTCGAGACTCATTTTTCTTGCCGGTCTGACTTTAGCGGCGTCGTCTTTTCCCGCCGCTCGGATGTTTGTCATCTGCTTGGCTCTTACTACGTTCACGGGAATATCATTTTCCTTGCAGTGCTCTCCTACGACCTGGCCGTCATAAACCTTATCGCCAGGGGCGACGAAGAAGAATCCCCTGTCGTATAAGGCATCCAGAGCATACGCCGTAACGTACCCTGTCGTAGTTGCAATCATAACACCCATTTTCCTTTGAGGTATGGTGCCTCTCATCAGCTCGTATCTCTCGAACGTATGGTGCATAATCGCCCTTCCCTGTGTGGCGTTCATCATTCGAGCATGAAGCCCGAACAGGCCGCGGGAAGGTATCATAAATTCCATGTGAATAAAATCCGTTGTCCCGCTCTTGGAATCGATTCGCAGTATTTCGCTTCTGCGGTCGCCAAGCAGGCTCATTACCGAGCTCTGGCAATCTATAGGGCAATCAATAGCAAGCAGCTCTATCGGCTCGTGTCTTCTTCCATCGACTATTTTAAGGATTACGTTCGGTTTTCCAACGCAAAGCTCGTAGCCTTCCCGGCGCATATTCTCAAGAAGAATACCGAGGTGCATTAAGCCTCTTCCTGAAACCTCGAATTCTTCCGGTGTTTGCCCTGGTTCAACTCTCAGTGATACGTTATGCTGCAATTCCTTTTCGAGTCTTTCCCCGATGTGCCTTGAAGTGACATATTTTCCGTCTGTGCCGGCGAATGGGCCGTCATTGATTCTGAATGTCATCGTCATCGTAGGCTCATCAACTGCAATAACAGCTATTTGTGACGGATTATCAGCGCAGGCGATTGTGTCACCTATATCGACGGGATCGAGTCCTGAAATCGCACAAATGTCACCTGCCTGCACGCTATCGACCTGTTGCCTTCCGAGACCGTAAAACTGGTGTATCTGCATCACCTTCTGCTGCGTATGAAGCCCCTGCTTATCGATTACAGTTACTCTCTGGCCTTCTGTGATTTGACCTGAAAAGACTCTGCCTATCGCGATTTTCCCGACATAATCCGAATATTCCTGGTTCGTTACAAGCATTTGCAGCGGGGAATCGGGATTGACCTCAGGCGGCGGCACTTTTTTAATAATCGTATCGAAAACCACCTGCATATTGTGTGTCTTTACCGAAAGGTCCGTAGTAGCCCAGCCTTCTTTGGCAGATGCGTAAACAATTGGAAAATCGAGAGCCTTGTCATCGGCTTCGAGCTGTACGAGCAAATCGAAAACCTCGTTGACAACATCATCAGGCCTGCTGTTGGGCCTGTCAACTTTATTTATAACAACTATCGGGCGGATTTTATTCTTGAGCGCCTTGCTCAATACGAACCTCGTCTGTGGCATAGGTCCCTCGAACGCATCGACCAAAAGCAGCACACCATCCGCCATTTTCAGTACCCGCTCAACTTCCCCCCCGAAGTCGGCATGGCCGGGCGTATCGATAATATTGATTTTATATTCATCGCCCTGCGAATCGATGTATTCTATCGCGCAATTCTTGCTTAAAATTGTTATGCCGCGTTCACGCTCGAGCGGGTTCGAGTCCATAATAAGAAAATGCTGGCTGCCCGCAAGCTTATCAAGCTCATCCCGCCTGAACATCCCGGACTGGTACAGGAGTTGGTCAACCAGAGTCGTTTTGCCATGGTCAACATGGGCGATTATTGCTACGTTTCTAATAAAATCCGAATACATAAGTATCTCTCAAAAGGGATAATTATACAAGACAGGTTCATAATCACATAGTTTGATTACAAGAATTTAACCTATTTTCATAAAAAAGCAAGATAAAAGCATTTATAACGAAAAACTTTTATTATGGGACAATATTTTAGTTGAAAAATCGAAAAAAACTGCCTCTGGGCGAACATAAAAACAAGCGCCTGGTTTGCTGACAGATTCAGTCCGAATAACTATGCTTATAGAATAGAAAAGATGAAAGTGTTTTGTTTTCCCTGTAATCTTAAAATGTCAGGTTTTTAAAAAATATAAATAAATTTCAGATAGATTCGGATTATAAGGAGCGTTTTTTACTTGACAGGATGGCTTCAAATGTGATACAAATTATTTATAGGAGCATGTGATTGAATGTATTTAGGAGTGTAGGCATGTTTTTGGTTTTTATCCGAGCCGGGTTAATAATTTTATATCGTGCCGCCTTTTGTAAAACAAAAGAAATCACACCTGTTGAAGTTTTCGAAGCGGATTATCTGACACTGCCATCTGAACCACTTCTGGGTTTTATAGAAGCCAAAAACAGCGATAATTGACAATTTACTTATTACAGCTTTGTATCTACGTTTTGATATATCGAAGTATAACTATAATTTTTTATTAATCTTTTTGAAGGAGATTGATTATGTGTATGAAAAAGACTATTCTAATTGTATTATTTCTATGTTTAGCTGGATTCGTTCAGGCGCAGGTCATTCCCACGACTACAACTGCGCTCGAGTCCTACGATATGCCAGGTTACTTCATGGTATGTACGACTTCTAACGGAGCCGTTCAACTGGTCCAAAGTGGGGATCAGACCCCACAAGGCCAATGGAATATCATTTCTCCAGGAAACACCGGCACGACGGGGACCGTCTCGTTCCAGCCGGTAGCATTAGAGAATCACTTCATGCGCCATAGAAGTTATGTGTTCTATTGTGACACGGCTGCGACCGACAGCCTTTATCAGAACGACTCCAGCTTCACCCCTGTACAGGGTCTGGCAGATCCTACGTGTGTGTCTTTTAGGTCGGTCAACTATACCACTATGTACCTGCAACACAACACCGCCAGTCCAATGGGGCTCATCCTGGCAACGGTCACCACTGGAAATGAGGGAGCAGCAACGTTCAGGTTCCCGGAGAACGACTCGGACCTTGCCACCAAACCGGTCCCGGAAGATGAGGAACCCGACGTGTATCCCGAGACATTGCTGAGATGGACTCCGGGATCTTCTGCGGATAAACACATTGTATTTTTCGGTACAGATTTTAACGATGTCAATAACGCTACCACAAGCGAGCCTTTGAGTACGACTGTAT
>CAYSHS010000392.1:0-3463 GCA_964430845.1 uncultured Pirellulales bacterium
CATTACTTTGCCAAAATTGAGCGGGATATGCAAAAAACTTGTTACATGGTCCTTGACAAACAGCTTGTCCCTGAAGGTAATTTCTTTTTCGTTCCATGGCTCGGGATTAAACCTGGGGCAGCAGCCTGTCTCGTTTTTCTCGTTAAGCTCATCCATAATTTCACCTCATATAATCCACTATAAAAAAATACATCCTAATATTCGATTAAATTTTACATGTTTGTAACCGTACAGTCAAAGACAGAAAAAGAAAAATATAAAATCGTTTTTTCTTTCCAGAGTATGTCTTTTCTCCTTTTTGCAAAAGTTCAGTTATAAGTAACAGAATCAAGCCAAAATCTTTTTTTCTTGCCTTTTTTGGGGTTTTCAGTACATTCATAATAAAAAACTTTTGGAGATTTTGTAATGATAGGTAAGAAAATAAGGCTTGAAAGAATAATCAACCGCAATTCCAGGCGGACAGTAATTGTACCAATGGATCACGGCGTAACAGTAGGGCCGATAGAAGGTCTGGTCGATATGCGTACAGCAGTCACAAATGTCGTTGCCGGCGGAGCAAATGCTATTTTAATGCACAAGGGAATAGTGCGTGCCGGACATAGAGGCACAGGCAAAGATGTCGGGCTGATTATCCATCTTTCGGGTGGAACATCGCTAAGTCCCGACCCTAACGCTAAAGAGCTGGTCTGCACAGTCGAAGAGGCGCTCAAACTCGGCGCAGATGCAGTGAGCATACACATCAATCTCGGCGCCGGAACAGACAGGGAAATGCTCAGCCAGCTCGGATATGTAAGCGAGCGATGCTTCGAGTGGCAGATGCCTCTTGTGGCGATGATGTACACACGCGGCTCGAAGATTGAAGATGAGTACGATGTCAGGTACGTCAAACACGCCGCAAGGGTTGGCGCCGAATTAGGTGCTGATATTGTAAAAGTACCTTATACAGGAAGCGTGGAAAGTTTCAGGGAAGTTGTGGATGGCTGCCCGGTCCCGGTAGTAATCGCGGGCGGGCCGAAAATGGACAGCGACGAGGACATTTTCAGAATGGTTGAAGGTGCTCTTGCCGCAGGTTCAGCAGGAATATCCATTGGACGCAATGCCTTCCAGCATAAAAATCCAACAAAAATAATACAGGCACTAAGCCAGGTGGTTCATAATAACGCTTCTGTCGAAGACTCGCTTGAAATGCTGAAAAGGTAAAACAAGATGAAGAAATTTTGGGTTAATGTTATTCCTTATACGAAGGAGGTTGCTATTGCGGCTCTTGAAAGCGGCGCTCAAGCAATAGTTGTAGCCAATGGCCAGGGCGAGGCTCTCAGGCAGTTCGGGAAAATCAAGACTGTCGAGAAAAACGGGGATATCAAGCCCGGTATCGATGTGGAATTCATCGATATAGCAGGTAAAGCAGATGAAGATAAAGCCGCTGCTGTTTCTGATGATGAAATCGTTGTTCTGAATATGCTGGACTGGACGATTATCCCTATCGAGAATCTTTTAGCACGCAGGGGCAGGAATATCATGGTTCAGGTCGAAAACAGCGAGCAGGCCAGGCTGATGGTCGAGATACTCGAAAAAGGCGTCGATGGGGTAGTTTTGAAGACCATGGATGTGAACGAAATAAAGAAATGTGCTGAAATTATACATGGAATAAGCGAGAAAATCGAGCTTATCACGGCAACAATTACGAAAATAAAGCAGCTTGGTATGGGGGACAGGTCTTGCCTGGATACATGCACACAAATGGTTCCGGGGGAAGGAATATTAGTGGGAAATACCGCTTCAGGCTTCTTTTTAGTGCATTCCGAGTCAATTGACAATCCTTATGTCGCATCCCGGCCATTTCGTGTAAATGCCGGTGCTGTACATGCTTATACGCTGTCTCCGGATGGTAAAACAAAATACCTGGCAGACTTGAAAGCAGGCGATGAAGTTATGATAGTGGATTCTCAGGGAAAAAGCCAGGTTGCGTACCTGGGCAGGAACAAAATCGAAAAGAGACCCATGATGCTGATAGAAGCCCATGCCCAAAACCAGCCTGTGAGCCTTGTTGTGCAAAACGCTGAGACTATTCGATTAGTCTCTCCGGAAGGAAAAGCAGTATCTGTGACATCCTTAAAGCCCGGAGATTGTGTTCTGGCACATCTCGAAAAAGCCGGAAGGCATTTTGGAATGAAAGTGGATGAAACCCTGGTAGAAAGGTAGAGCAATGTTCTGGACGGATTTTTTACGGATAATCTTGGCTACGTTTCTTGGTGCTGTAATTGGAATAGAGAGGGAGTTTCATGGTAAGGCGGCCGGTTTGAGAACAAACCTTTTAATATGTCTTGGAGCCTCTGTTTTTACCATAATCTCTATGCAAATGGTGGAGGGAACAAACGATTCTTTGACCCGAATAGCAGCACAAATTGTCACTGGAGTCGGTTTTTTAGGCGCCGGGGCAATTATACAGGATAGAGGTGGAATACATGGATTGACGACCGCAGCAACTATATGGCTTGTAGCGGGTATTGGAATGGCCTGTGGTGCCGGCTTATACAGGTTAGCGGTCATTACTGCTATTATTGCCATTTTTGTTCTAATAGTTTTAGGAAAATTACCCAGACCCTTCGGTCATCATTTGGAAGAGGACAAAAGGAACAAAGGCTTTAATGGAAATTCGACAGATAGTAAAGAATCCCACACCTGACTGTAATATATAATAAAATATAAAACAGCTTTAATCGCGTGCCAGTCATTTTCTTTCAATTTTAAATTTTTTTCTTGACTACTGAAATAATAATTTGGTATAAATAAGGTATGAGGCTTTGTGTTTATTAGGATGTTTAGTTATGGCTTTTCAATCATAGAAAAGCACCTGAATAGTAACAAAGACGGTTTATTTTGAGGAGCATTTTATGTTGTAAAATGCCATTTTAGGATTATATACGGCAGTTTTGGTTTTTGCTTTTCATTTAAGAGGTTTTAAGGAAAGGAGGCGGCTTAAAGACGGTTAATATTATCCTGGGCAGGTAAAATATTCTTAATATAAGAGTTTATTAACCAAGGTAATCGGATTTGTGTGAGGCAGGGCTGCAAACTGGGTATTTTAAATCACATTTTTGTTCTTTGTTAAAACTTATTAATTTATTGTTAATTTTTGAAGGAGGATTATCATGTTTAAAAAATTTATTTGCTTTTGCATTTTTGTTGTATTAGCAGGATATGCCAGCGCCGCAGACGAAGGCCTTATCGGATGGTGGAAACTGGATGATGGAGCTGGCACAACAGCTGTTGACTCTTCCAGTACAGGAAATAACGGTACTGTTCAGGGTACAGCTAATTGGGTAGAGGGCAATATCGATGGTGGTCTGCAATTAAATGGGTCTAATAGCTATGTTACTGCCAGTTTTATCCCACTCGCCAATAGCAGCTTCACAATTACTATGTGGTTTAATCCGACAGCGATGAGCGGCAACCATTGTCT
>CAYSHS010000393.1:0-3460 GCA_964430845.1 uncultured Pirellulales bacterium
TCGCCCAGAACACCACTTGCAACCTCTACACCTCCACCCCTGCGCGTGTGATACATAGCGCTAAACATTAACAATCCGACATTAATACAGATAAGCAAGTCGCCCAGATTGCCTGTTAGCCGTATTTTGCTGCTGGCCAGTTGGCCGATCGCCACAAAAGCGAAAAAAGCAATCGCTATCCGCAAAGGATCTGTCCTAACTGTGCCTAAATGTAATTCGACACCACGCGGAACAAGTAACAAACAAGTAAGGATAAGAATAGCCTTTCTACAAGGGAACGGATATAACCTGTCTGAAGCAAGATATGCGCATTCGGAAATAGCATTATTTTTTATTCTCAGAGTTCGCATAGCTTAATCCTGTTAAACATTACCGCTTCTGGATGATGATAGCTCACATACACTCCTCTTGTTCTCGCCTAAGCTTTCGTATAATCCGAGCAGGGTTCCCCGCAACTACAGTGCATGGGGGCACATCGCGTGTAACGACGCTACTAGCCCCTATTATACAATCATTCCCGATAGTAACTCCTTTTAGAACCACCACATTCTGACCCAGCCAACAATTATCTCCAATGACAACGGGGGAAGCTGCTATTTTATCGCTCATAGTAGGAGGAACGCCACCGGATTCTACAATATGGTCACAATCCGTTATGAAGACATTTGAAGCAATAAGCACATTCCGTCCAATACGCACCGACTTCGCAGCGTTGCATTGGAAGCGATAAAAGATAAGCGTGCCATCACCAATAACAATCTTCGGTAACTTACCTTCTCCAGGACATACATCTGCCAGTATAAACTGACTTTTTATCCGGACTTTAGACCCTATATCTATAGCTCTGGCATTATTTACGTAAAGACTTCGCCCCACACAAGAGCGACGTCCCAGACTATAAAGCCGCCATCCCCAGAGCAATCGAGTACTGCCCACATACCAAGCACGAAGAATAAATTTTTTTAAGCGAGCAGAAAATGTACATAGCTTACTTGCTGGACCAAACTTCGACTCAACTGTATGTTTCAATTCAAAAACCATCATTCACACACGGTAAAGTAAATAACTACAACAAAATTTAAGAACGCCAAAGACGAACGTCGCTACAAGGTACTATTAGCTACTACCTTGTCTCGAATAAAAAAGATAACAAGAACTCCTCAAGCATATTAACAGATCTATTCCAACTATATTTTCGAATTGTCTCACGAGAATTCACAACGAGCTTCTTTCGTAATCCCGCGTCATCTAAAAGCAACTCTATTTTATCCACTAACGCTGACACATCTCCTACTTCAACAAGCATACCGTTTTCACCATCTTTCACAATATCTGCTGCCCCACCGCAGTTTGTACTAACAACCGCACACCCGCAACACATTGCCTCAAGCAATGGCGCAGGAAAACCTTCTGAGCAGCTTCCCAAAAACCAAACCAGACTTCGAGAGTAAATCTCTCTCGCTTTTTCAAGTGAAGGCAGTCTTGTATACTCTCGTCTAGGAATCTCCTTAGGCCTGGGACACGCTCCGAATACATGTAACGGTAAATCAGGGCGTTTATCCCGAAGCTGACCTAACACTGTCAAAACCGTCTGTGGGGCCTTATGAATCCCCGCCCCATAAATTGTCCCAACACCGTCCCTCTCACTTTCAGACAACGATGGCCAATACTCATCCGTATCGATACCATCTGAAATCACAGCCGATATTTTCTGACCACACATCTTGTCTATTGCTTCCCTGAGGTATTCAGACACTGCTATTTTGGGGACATCTTCACCCCACGCCGCCCGCATCTCTGCCTCATTAAAAAAAGCCATCCCTCGAATATAATGTACCTTTCTGATTTTCCTGTCCTTCAGTTTTCGCAACTCTCGAGCTGCCCACCAGCCCGACGCCACGACAATCTCATTATCCTCAAAACTACACTGACAAATATCGGTAAAACGCTGCGCTTTCCCACCAAACGACTCTACCCAGTCATAACCCTCAGGAAACCGAGCCCTAAGGTAAAGATTTCTCGCCCATGAACGCAGACTGAGACGGCTCGAATAAGCAAGAAGACGCACCTGATGCCCTCTGCGAACCAAACCATCTGCTGCTCTTACCGTGCACTTAATACCGCCTGATCTTCCCATACCCGGCATTACAAATGATATTCTCATCTGCCGACTCTTTGCCTCTCTGTTAAAATACCCAGCCTTCGTATCAGAATATCAACAGCGACCATCAAACCTATTCTGTTGTCAACTTCAATTCCTCCTCGGAATTGAGAAAATCTTTAAGAAATCTCCCGATTTGGCTCGTATCAAACTGCGAAATGCATCGTCTCGATAAACTATATAAAGCACGAGAACATATGAACCAAAAAGTGCCAAGCTACCAAGAACCAAGGCCGGGTACGACCTTATCAAGCCATCACCAGACAAACTCTTAAAACTTAAACCAACGATCACAGCAACACCAAGAGGTTTAAGCAAAACATCAATGATATACGTCGACCATTTCAGACCGACAAGCTTACAGAAATAAACAGGCTGGATTAAGCATTTTATAGTCAAAACGGGGACGATCATACCTATGGCTATACCGCGAATACCAAAACTGCCCACTAGCAACCAAGAAAGAATTGTGATTACAACGCCTTCTGCGACAGTCTGATAAGCGTAATATGGATGCTTTTTAATCGCCTGAAGTGCACTGAGTGAAACATCTGTCATGAGGTCAGGAACAATACCGACAACTAAAATGGTAAACACCTGCACCGCTAATGCAGTGTCCTCATCGTTCAAGGGCAGCCATAGACGAAAAAAAGCCCTGGCAAGCAAAATACCCACGAGTCCGATTATAGCAGCAAAATGACCACAATAAGTTGAATATTTTAATACTGATTCGGAAAACGCTGAAGAGTTTGCTTGTCCGGCCAGCGCCGCAAGCCTCGGCTGTGTAACGCCACTCAAACCCGATATAATTCGTCTCATGTATTCCACACATAAAACAGCTATACCGAATATGCCTACCAAGCTCATATCGAGATAGTGACCGGCTATTACGGTGCCCAGCCTCATCCGCAACAATAGTCCAAGCTGAATTAAAAAAGAAAATAAACTGAAAAACATAAGTTCTCTTAATCTCTGCCAGTGTAAACCAAGATGCATTATTCTAACGTGCTTAAGAAAGAGCTTTATAAAGATGAGCTTTAATACTATCCCCAGTGTGTTAATCGTCAGATATACAAAGCCCAAGGCAACCAAGCCCCCTCCCTGCCACAGCACAACAAGTGAGCATGTCCCTTTTATAACAATCGTAATCAGTCGCACAATGTTCGCTGGTACGAAAAACTCGTGTGCCATCATTATGACAGACAGGGTGCTATCCCAAAAAATCATAGCTCCGACTACACCCATTACTGCAAGCAATATGCGAAATGAAACAACCTCGCTACCCTCGATATGGAAGAA
>CAYSHS010000394.1:0-2798 GCA_964430845.1 uncultured Pirellulales bacterium
TGCAAAATTGAAGTTAGGCATACATTGTTTGAAGAAAATCTCTTTTCCAGGATTTTCTTCATACAATTCGTTTTTTTATAACTTTATAATCATAAGTAAGTTATGTAAGATTTTACGAAAGAAAAAAATTAAAAAGAAGAAATTTTTTCTTTCTTTAAGTATGCCTAACTTCAATTTTGCAGAACTCATAATATTTTTTTGAAAGGAGACTAAAAATCAAAAAGTTAATCATTCTATTGGCATTTGCCGCACTGGTTACGACAGTAGCTTATGTGGTCTTTGCTTCTGGTCAGCTCAACGGAAGCGGAAGCATAATGGGCACTCAGCAGAGCGAGTGGCAAGCTCCCCCGAACGCAGCCGACAGGGAGAACCCGGTACCCGCTAACATCAAATCGGTTGCGGCAGGTAAAACACTCTTCAATAGCCACTGTGCCTCCTGTCATGGAATCAATGGAAAAGGCAGCGGCCTCGCCGCAGACCTGACCAGTCCTCCAGTACAGAATCAGACAGACGGCGCTCTATTCTGGAAGATATCACAGGGCAGGTCGATGATGCCAGGTTTTGCAAATACCCTGACATCACAACAGAAGTGGGACGTCATCAACTATATTCGAACGCTGGCCTCTGAACCTGCGCAAAATAGTACAACAACATTGCAGCCCGGCATAGGTGGCGGCATGCAGGGTAGTGGTATGATGAGGGGCAATATGACGGGCAGTCGGGACATGATGATAAATTCTATGAGTATATTGATGAGCAGCAGCTCCTTAGTGGCTACCCAAGATGGTGGAGTTATCGTCTTGATGGGCAACGAACTGTCGAAATATGACAAAGACCTGAATCTTGTAAAACAGGTCGAGATAAAATTCAACTGGGAAAACTGGCAAAAGATGATGGAACAGCGTCTCGCCGCGATGACAGATGACCGGGGCGGGTAAATTTGGAACATCCCAACCAGGGCAAGAGATTATTAAGAGGCTCTAAGAGAACAAAAACAGAATCGCAGCTATGACGGGAATTTTGTTGCCGGAAAAGAGTGTAGAGCATCGAAAGGATTGTTATGAAAAATGATAATCGAATAAGTCGGCGTAATTTCGTAAAAATTACCGCTGCAGGCGGAGCTGGCATAGTTATGACTGGCTGCAGAGGAACAAGTATTATATACATGAACGAAAATGCAGAAAAGCGGTCACACGAGATAACACCTGCTGAAGACCTTATGTTCGAACATGGAGTTATTGAAAGAATGCTTCTGATATATAATGAAGCAGTAAAGCGTATTGAATCAGGAGAAAATATTTCGCCGGTCCTGATTTCCGATACTGTAGATATCATCAGAAGTTTTACGGAAAACTATCACGAAAAACAGGAAGAGCAATATATTTTCCCTGTTCTTGAAAAAAAGAATCAGCATGTCGAGCTGGTAGAAACACTAAGAAAACAGCATGATCTGGGTCGCAAAGTGACAGATAATATTATCGATATGATAAAGAATCCTGGTATCGATTTTAAACAGTTGGCAGTGATGATGAAAACTTATGAAACTATGTATATTCCTCATATTTCACGCGAAAACAGTATTGTTTTCCGAACATTCAGCAAATTGGTTCCTGAAAATGAATACATCGAACTGGGTGAAAAATTCGAGCAAAATGAGGAAAAACATCTTGGAGAAGACGGCTTCGACAGAATTGCAGGTGAATTGGATAACATTGAAACTGCGCTGAGTATTCATGATTTAGCAAAATATAATCCTGTTGAAAAAACAATAAGTTAAGTCAATTTGTCAGGTAATACTGATTGAAAAACATGCAAACGCTTGCTCTATATAACCGTATGAATATTACAGATAAGCAGGTTGAGGATTTACAAAAAGCACTGCCGAACCTAAGAATAATTAAATGAAAAATCGGCAAAATGAAGTCGAGGAAATACAATATTGTTAAAAAATCACTCAGCCGGAAATACATAATCTCTGCCGTTGTTCTGCCGTTATTATTGATTGCTCTTTTGGTTTTTACTTTATATAAATTAAGAGCGATTTATCCTTCAACAAGTGAAATCATTATTCGACAGGCGGCCGCAAAGGAACTTAACAAAGACCCGAACGATTTAACTAATCATGATTTCGCTAAAATTACAAAACTTTATATCATCCAAAAAGAGCTTACCAATATAAAGCTGCTCGAAAAGTTTACTAATTTGGAGGAATTAAAGCTCCGCGAATTGAACTTGAAAGCGATTTTTATTCCCAATTGGAAGGATTTTTTAATAAGGCATGGCATTATAAAAGAGCCTCAAGGAAAAGCTCTGGATTTAAGTCCGCTTCGAAAAGTTTCTAAGCTTAAGAAGCTGGACCTTTGGGATACGAAAGTAAAAAGTCTTAAACCTCTCGTTGGCCTTGCTAATCTTGAAGAGCTTGTTATAAGCCAAACACAATTGACGGATTTTACATCTTTGGAAAAAATGAATAAACTTCAAAGGCTCGAAATAGAAAATACAGGAATTAGTGACCTTGAATTTATAAAGGAACTAATAAGCCTGAAAAACCTTTATATTGGAAATAATAAAATTTCCAACCTTGAGCCTCTAACTCATCTTCCGAATTTGCTGAATCTAAGCATTGGAGGAACTGACGTCAAGAATCTTGAACAGATAAAGGATATGGTTAATTTGCAATATCTTTATCTTGGCGGAACATCAATCAGCGATCTTAAGCCCATCAGTAATTTTTCAAATCTTAAAGATCTTACTATTCAGAGTACGAAAGTTACCGATCTTGAGCCGATAAAAGGATT
>CAYSHS010000394.1:2808-3401 GCA_964430845.1 uncultured Pirellulales bacterium
ATTAAAGATTCTAGTATCCCTACTTCTTTCTAAAGATTTCTTAATCTTAATTATACTCCAATCGGAAGCCTGGAACCAATCAAGGAACTCACCAATTTAGAGGACCTTTGGCTTAGAAATGTCTTCATATCTGATCTTGAGCCTTTAAGAAATCTTACAAATCTTAAAATGCTTTTGCTTGCCGGCACATATGTCACTGATTTGGAGCCGATTAAAAATTGTACTAATTTAATGGAATTATCTCTTAGTAATTTCCGAAGTGACTATATAGAGACTTTAAAGCATTTAACAAATATGAAGTATCTTTCAATAAATAATCAAAATATATCAGAAGAGCAAAAGAAACAATTAAAAGAAGCTCTTCCTGACGTTAATATGAATTTTTATACACCTATTCAATAAAATGATTAAATCATTAGAACAAAAAAACGAATTTTCCATGAAGACGTCACATAGTAAATATATAATAACTGCTGGAATTATTCTGCTTTTGCTAACGCCATTTGCAATTTTTATTTTACTTTCACAAAATCCAAAACCCGACCCGGCAAGTGAGAAAATTATTCGAGAAATTGCGGCCGAGCAACTTAATA
>CAYSHS010000395.1:0-3386 GCA_964430845.1 uncultured Pirellulales bacterium
TTATTATAACTATAGAGCTTTATTGAATTACGTGACTGATTTTGCGATTGTTGTTGATTTAGATAAGAAAGCTCTATGGATTGAAGAAAATGGCCGAGTCAGGCTTGAGGATTATCTCGAATTTCCTCTGAAGACAACATGGACATTTTACCATTATACACCACAAAAATTTGTCGAACTTTCCGGCCATACATTTCTCAAAATCAGAGGTTCTAAAGATAACCAGAATGCTATCGAGATGTTTTCTCTTGTAGGCAATGGAGCTAATGGACATCTTGTTTATAATTTTAATTTAAACAAAAGCGAAAGCAGTGAAGGACAAATCTCACTTAGCAAGTCCTACAAACCCGTTATTTCTTTAAATTCTCAGACTACAAATGCTGACATACTTTATCCCTCTATTCTTGTCACCGGGGATGAATATAAACAATATCATGATTCTCTGCCTGTTGCAGTGACACCTATAAATCAAAATGAGAACAGGATAGCATGGAATAGAATTCAAAAATACCTGTATATGGAAATCGAAAAACAGATTCGAGAAGCGGGATTTAATAAATTAACGAGAATATCATTAGAGCCCGGACCTGATTTTTCAGCCGCTCATGCTGTAATCGGGGGACGAACTGATAGTATCGTAAAAAGATTTTTTGGTGGTACACGCTTTATAGATATATATCTGAAAATAGACTACCTCGGAAACGATATCTGGTATGCAAAGAACGCTATCAACCCTGAAAGTCCTTCGACGCATGGTCAAAAGCCTATACAGATTGAATTTATAGTAAGCCCGTCAGGAGAAATTCTAAAGAATCAGGAAAATAGCATATTGCAGAAAGGCAGAGAATTGCAGTCAGCGGCTATCCCTGAATCTAAATGGAAAACGGTTTTATCCAATGGCATAACTATAGAGTTTTTTGGAATATGTGAAAGTCCGAGTGCAGGCAGGAAATGGTGGGGTCCAGACGGCAGCAATCTTGATTTTGTTCCTTGTATAAATTCAAAGCCGCCATACGATATAATGTTACTTGAAGACGGAAACATTTATGAGTTCGCATGGAGGATAACACCACAAACAAAAATAAGTTGGTCTTTTGATGGAAGTAACGGCAATTTTTTCCATGTTGCCCATGATAGATATGGTAATGAATTGACTGGCGGTTTGCATGAAGAAAGTATTTATTTTGATAAATCTAAAAAAAGCACTACATTAAAATTTATTATTGAGCAAAATAATTCTGATGGACAAACAGTATTATTCAAAAACATCTCTCTTGTTCCGGGCGAAGATTTTGGATTTGAGATTGAAGTTATAGAAGCAGAGGAATAAATTTTCACGAGGGAGGATAACCATGACAAATAAAAGCCGAATTAAAATTATATTGATATTTCTTTTTCTTGCAACTCTTTCTATTGCGTTATATCTTCGCCAGCCAAAATCTGAATGGGATCCAGGCTGGGGACAAGGCCAGATAAAGCTGTCAGAAAAAATATATTACCGAAAGCGGCTTTGGGAAATTGTTCATAACTGGATGGAAATGCCTACCCAGGTATTGGTAAATGGCCATTGGCAGGACCCTGAGCCAACATTCCTTGTGATTGATTTAGACAAACAGGCCATATGGACACAAGCAAAAGGTCAAATCCAGGAAGAAAATTATGCAGAATTTCCCGAAAATATGAGCTGGTCTCTATACTTTCTAACTCCATCAGACCAAAAAGAATTAACAGGCAGGACAATCTTTCGAAAGAGTCGTAACTTAATATTCCAGGAAACTCCCGAACAATTTTTTCTTGCTGGTACCGGCCGTGGCCTGGGGCACATCGGTTTTACTGTCGGCGGTATTACTAATGCTTCATTATGTGGTGAATCTTCGATTGCATATGAACTGAAGAATTGGGGCTACTTTCCTTCCGGCAGGAAATGGAATCCTGATTATTCGTTTTTAATTACAGATTCAGAATATCAGAAATATCATGATTCTCTTGTCGAACAGAAAATCAATCAGCCTGATAAAAATAAAGCAGATTCAACTGTTTTAAAGCAAAACAAGATTCGCTGGTATCAGGTGGAAAAATTCCTGTACATGGAAATCGATAAGCAGATTCATAATTCAGGATATACGCTGAGGAATATTTTGGTCGAACCCGGCCCCGATTTTTCTGCCGGCTATGCGGAAGTTTCATGCGATTACAATCCGATTCTGCGAAGGTATCTTCGTATCGGAAATGTCAGAGCAATAAAAGCTAATTTTAATATTGTTCATATCGGCGATGGTATATGGTTCGTTAAAGCAATGCCTAATCCTAATATAATTTCTGCTGGTCAGTACAAACCAGATAACAAATTTACTCTTGAGTTTCTCTTTGTGAAAGATAAAAAAATTATAGGCTCACAACGCAGAAAATTAATAAAGCAAGGCAGAAATATAATGCGGCAGAAACAGATTTCTCAATCGAATTACAAAGCTTCTTTGCCGAACGGCACAACCATCGAAGTTCTGGGAGTCTGTGTTAATCCATCTGCCGGAAAACAATGGTGGTCACCTGATGGTAATCCTTTCGATTATGTTCCTGTTGTAAATATTGAAACGCCCGTAAATATCCCAGACAGTGAAAATAGAAGCTTTTTCGATATCGCATGGCAAATTAAATCGCCAAAAGAAGGCATTACAAAAACTACTTCCAGTTCATTCGATAACAATAATCTTTCAAGCTACAAACAATCGAAGGATAAATATGGTCATCATCTTGGAAATATTAACGGCGGAATATTCGGTTTCTCAAAATCCGATTCCAAAACAACTTTAACTTTAAAAGTAGAAACCGCCGATAATAAAGATTATGAGATAACTTTCAAAAATATATCTCTCGTTCCTGAACAGAATCAGGGATTTGAGATCGAAGTAAATGAAGAAAAAGAATAACGAATAGCGGCTTTGTAATCCGACAATATTTACATATACTATTGATGCTATAAGATTTTTTATATTACTTTTTTTAAATAAAATGCCTATTATTATTAGAAGATAATCTTATTATAATATGGTGAAAACCTCGTTATTCGGTTACGGTTGTGCGACTCGTAACGAAAAACGATAAAAAGGAGATACGTTATGAAAACTATTATGAAGGTCCTTATAATATTGGCTGTTACGAGCAGCCTGCTATATGCTTTTAGTGAACCATCACCTCCGCCTGTGCCGTCGCAGGAAGAGCCGCAAGTTCTGAATGAAGGCCCGATGCACGAGGCATTTGCACAGCCTGTCGATTATGATCCGCAGGCTGGTATAACTGCTCCGGACGAGCCGCCTGCTGATATAGTTGAAAATCCATCTGTCGAAAGGCCAAAAAGCTCGGATTACGTCTGGATTCCGGGATATTGG
>CAYSHS010000396.1:0-3375 GCA_964430845.1 uncultured Pirellulales bacterium
GCCGCTTTTGTTCAGTTTGTGGAAATGGCAATCGACAGGCTGTCTCCTTCGCTCTATCAGCGGCTTGGTGTATTTTTACCTTTAATAACGGTAAATTGCGCGATTTTGGGAGCTTCATTATTTATGGTAATACGCGATTATGACTTTATCGTAACAGTAGGCTACGGTCTCGGAAGCGGCATCGGCTGGTTCATGGCAATTGTCGCTATGGCAAATATAAGAAGCAGGTTATCGAATGATTCCATCCCGAAGGGTTTGCAGGGAGCGGGAATAACTTTAATAATCGTAGGCATAATGGCGCTTGCCTTTATGGGATTTACAGGTGTTCTTGCAGGAAAATAAAAATTGATAGTGACATTATTAATTTCGGTTCTGATTATCTCTGCGATAGCCGCAGCTCTGGCATTGCTTTTAGTAATCGCAGAGTTTTTCTTTGCAAATTACGGCGAATGCGCCCTGACGATAAATAATGAAAAAAATGTAACAGTTCAGGGAGGAAGCAGCTTGCTTTCCTCGCTTTCAAGTCAAAAAATATTTATCTCAAGCGCCTGCGGCGGAAAAGGAACCTGCGGACTCTGCAAAGTAAAAGTTCTCGACGGCGCCGGTCCCCTGCTGCCTACAGAAGAACCATATCTCGATAAAAAAGAAATTGAAGCGCACATACGACTGTCATGCCAGGTTAAAGTCAGAAACAACCTGAAAATTGAAATTCCCGAAGAGTTATTCAATATAAGAGAATATAACTGCAAATGTGAAGAAATCCGTGATTTAACACACGATATAAAACTGTTCAGATTCAAACTTGTTGAACCGCCTGATATAAACTATATTCCGGGGCAATACATGCAGTTATTAGCACCAGCTTACGAGAAGAGCAAAGAGGAAGTGTACAGGGCATATTCAATCGCTTCTAATCCTTCAGATAAAAATATTGTCGATTTTATCATTCGTCTTGTGCCGGGCGGTATTTGCACAACTTATTGTTTCGAGTATCTAAAGACCGGAAATGATGTTAAAATGAACGGTCCCTATGGCAAGTTTAGACTGACAGATACAGATACCGAAATGATTTGGATTGCAGGAGGCTCGGGAATGGCGCCGTTTGTGAGTTTTCTCCATCATATGAAAAATACGAATAATCGGCGCAAAGTGACATTTTATTTCGGGGCAAATAAAGTAAAAGAGCTTTTCCTGTTAAACGAAATGAAACTGTTTGAAAAAGATTTACCCAACTTCAAATTCGTTCCGGTTATCTATAAACCTGATGAAGACGAAAGATGGGACAAGGATACAGGTCTTGTTACGGAAGCAGTAGGCAGAAGAAATGAAAATTTAGCTAATATCGAAGGTTATCTCTGCGGCTCCCCCGGAATGATCGATGCTTCCATAAAAGTCCTAAAGCAGCTCGGAATGAACGAAGAAAAAATATATTACGATAAATTTGCATGAAAGAATCACCACAAACAAAACGACTTGAAGAAATTTTGAGTTCATCAAAGATGGTCGCAGGAGGTTTCCTGGGCTACGATCCGCGAAGCCTTTCCGAAATCATAGATAGTGATTTGACCCGGATTGCCAGGTCAGGTTTTACCATAGAACAAATAACTTCTCGTATGAAGGAAATTACCAGCCAGGCGATTTCATTTCTGGGCAACTGGACAGAAATTGACAAAAAGCGGATGGTAAAGGTTGATGAAGCTAAAGGATGGCTGGTTTGTCCATGGCCGCACACAGGAAGATTCGCAAAAAGAGTAACTTATGTTAAATCTGTCGAGACAGGCCAGATTATTAAATGGTCAGACCTGAACATTCACTTGATTGAAAAGCATGCTTTCTTCGAGGGAAAAGGCTCGAGCTTCAGAATTGAACCGAATGAGCTGGTTAAAATGATTTTTTAGAACCTTTAAATAATCGAATTCATTGCCTTTAAGAAAGAAAATCATCGTATCCAGCCTGATTTTTCTTGCAAAAAGTATTATTGCACTTTAAAGTGTTGCGAATAAATATGATTTGGGGAATAGTGTAATGGTAGCACAACTGACTCTGGATCAGTTAGTCGGGGTTCGAGTCCCTGTTCCCCAGTTTTTGATGAGACAGGTGGCTAAAAACGCCATCTGCCTCTTTCACCATAGCGTTAGGCTGTATTTCAACTAATTCGTGAATAAATAATTTCCTGACTCGATTATGGTAGTTTTCTATTTTGCCTGCATATTTCATAGGGGGATTCAATTATCCCGATTAGCGACAAGATGAACCAAGCCTATAAAAGATAGAGTTGTATGATTCGATTTAAATTAACATATTAACCCAAGTTAAGCAGTTATGAAGAAATAAGGGGATTTTTAATAACTTCAGTGGCGTTTTTTGCAAAAAGTCTTCACTACATTTGCGCTATTTCATCTATCCGTTGCAGCCGCTTCGGAAGCGTCAGACCTAAGCGGCTCAATAATATTTTCTGTGCCTCGTCCGGCATCGTTACACAGCGAAGACGAATTGTTTTTTTCGGCAGGTCTGCTCTTGTCAGTGTTGATAGGACAATGTCGCCGCTCTTTATCCTGGAAAATTCCTCAAGCAATGTTCGCGGAGCTTCGCCAAGACCCGAACGCTTCATCCATTGAGCCAGACTCTTCCATAATACATAGGCTAAAAAGCAAATCAGTATATGCGTTCTGACCCTGTCGGATTTATGATGCCAGATCGGACGGATAACCAATTCATCCTTAGTAATGCGAAACGCCCATTCTGCTCCTGTAAGCTGGATATATTGCTTCCAGAGAGTCTGCGGATCAACACCAATAAGATTGGTTCGCAAGAGGTAACAGCCCTCTGACAATTTGTTCCAGTCATTCCATTTCTTATTGCGCTCGAATGTAACTTTAAGTCCGGCCTTATCAGCGGGATTATCTATTGATGTAATCTTTACGTTAAAAGCATCGGAAGCACGCCAGTAACGCTGTCTTATTCTTCCCAGACGCTCCTTGAGATGCTTTTCGGCGGCCTCTTTGTGAGACAGCAGGCAGTCAAGACCGGCATACAGGCGGTCAGTATGAACCTTATTAAGCAAATCTTCCAGGGCGGTACGCTCATACCATGTATCTTCGATATGCAATTCGCTCGATGGCTCGCAAAAACGGCCGAGAGTCAATATTGCTGCTACTACATGCCAGGGAACCTCCTCCCGGCCGTTCGGTATCTTTTCCGACAGGAGCTTGTCAAGACCAAGCAGACGCCATAATCCAAGACCAAGCCATACATCTCCGAAGTCACGCAGTCTTTCAAGACGCACATCTTTTAGATTTATCTCGACAAACTCTTCACTACATCGGGTTTTGGCCGTGTTAGCCGCCCGGATGAGCCAATATCCCAGATTTATTT
>CAYSHS010000397.1:0-3374 GCA_964430845.1 uncultured Pirellulales bacterium
AAGATTGATGACTGCGGTTTTCCATTCGGTTACAAGCTCGATTATGTCATAGGGAGTAATTTCATCGATTCTTTTACCCGAAATTTTCTGTAAGATATCCGCCGCCCAGGACCATTCGTAAAGAGGATAGTTTTCATGTATTGAAATAAAAACACGCTCAACTTGATCGAGGGAATTAATAACGCTGTTTTCAATATCATTAAGCGTCTTCTCAATAACTTCTTCAGGCACAAAAAGACCTGCCATATCGAACCATCTTCCTGCTCCCGCCTCGTTTTTGGGTTTTAGCAAACCCCGCAGGTCATTAACATCGCTGAACTGCCTGTTTTGCAAATGCTGTATCAGGCAATTACCGATGAACTTGGAAATACCTGTTTCATAGAGATTGATTCCTTTCTCAAGCGATGTTTTTTCGATTTTAACGCTGTTATAGGTATAATATTCAGAAGTCTCGCCGGAAGCTGCTTCAAGCTCTTTCAACAATTCCCGTCCTTTAAGCATTTTTTGAATCGTATATGGACTTAGAAGCTTGAAGTTTATCATGTCAAGCTTGTCGGGATTTTTTCTTTTGTCGCGGCTCGGCCATTTCCCGGCATCGCGAACTGTTCCGACGCTGCGAAGATTAATTCCGGGAACAAGAATACTTTCATCTTCATGCTCGATAAGATAAGAAAAAGGCAAATCCGAAGTATCGGAATTTCGATAATGCCTTCCCATGACAACAGTAAAAGCTCCGACTTTTGCAGGCCAGAGAATATACGAGTCACTGCCTGTTTTCGAGCCTCGCTCGACAATGCCCTGGTGAACGGGACCGAGCTTGTACATGTGATTGCTTTGATTTGTTCCGCTTCCTGCGTTTAAGAACGAAAATAGTCCCGCTATAAGCAGCGTGGATTTATGATGCGTTACTGTGTATGGTCCTGCAAAAACAGCACAGGCTTCACCATGAAAGCCGCCGCAGTTGGCAAAGAACACGGAATTTTCTGCTGAATATTGCTTCGATAGTTCTGTGCATTGTCCTACGAAGCATTTGTAAATCATTGTTCCATCGGAAATTTTTGAGCCGCTCGATGCTATGAAATCTTCAGCAAACACACCTGGTCCTATATAAACAGGATCTTCAGGACAGCTATTAATTGAGCCGTTTTCCAGCCTGTTGGAGCACTCAATCACAGCGGCGGGGCCAATCCTGACATTTTTCAAAATGCGGCTGTTTAGAATCGAAGCGCCTTTTCCCACAACTCCCATCGAAGAAGTAACAGAGCGCGTATATTCTGAAATCATGTCCTGAAGCTTTTTGATAACCTGCGGCCTGTGGCGATAAAATGCAAGGATATAAGCTATATGCGATGAAAGCCTGTCATAAATCGGTATCTCTCTTCCACCTGCTTCATTCACGACAGTTACTTCGACTCCGTTGCCGAAAGAGCTTTGACCTTCGACCGCGAGAAGGTCGATATTATCTATGACTGCATCGTCTTCTATTATGTAGTTTGCGATGTAGTTCTTCACATGACTTATAAAAACATTATTTCCGATTATACAGTTATGAATTGTAGCATCGCTTATCCCTGCCCGTTTGGTAATTCCGCCGAAAAAGGAGACATCTTTTGCAAATGCACCTAATCGAATTTGGCCGCTAAAGTGTGTTGAATACACATTATCAGTATTGAAATCCGCGTTGACCCTGACTTTCGACCAGTCACTGCAGGTACAGCCCTGCTTCTCTAACCTGGCGATTTGCTCAGAAGGCAATGAATGATACTCTCCCACTTGCCAGATAGATTCCGATGTCATCTTTCTCCCTTCCGGTTTTCTAAAATCCTTTTTTTAACTTTTTGGGTATAAACGGAATATTCTAATAATCTGAGTATGCCTAACTTCAATTTTGCAGAACTCATTATTCCTTTAATTTATGGACAATATCATAAAGAGTTTTTACAAAAAAGCAATATATTTGTAACAGGCTTTATGTGAATTGTTCCCGAGTGAAAATTAAAAACGATAACGTCCTGAAATAAAAAAGAATGTATTGCTGATAAGGATGAAACTGCCTGTGAAAGAATTGTTAAAAATATTTTAATAATTTATAACAAATTTCTTTAGTTAGAGCTTGGCAGGTGCCGATGTTTATATTATAAAGGAATTGTGCTTTCATCAGGCAAATGCCTTGTCCCGTATCTATTGTGTGGATTGAGT
Source organism: uncultured Pirellulales bacterium (assembly GCA_964430845.1). Lineage (GTDB taxonomy): Bacteria > Planctomycetota > Phycisphaerae > Sedimentisphaerales > Anaerobacaceae > JAFGPS01. Next base: position 2,200 of record CAYSHS010000397.1, read on the forward strand.
GCGACAGATGCAGGATGGGGACATAATCGTCTATCGAGCCTTTCAGTTCAGGGATGATGTTTTAAAAATTAGCAGGTAGTACAATCAGGGACGTTTATATGCCGAATCCGGCGAGAGTAGTAAAAGTTTTAGCAACGCTTCTGGCTTCGATGACTATTGGCGCTATTGTCTTAATGACAATGGGGCACAATCCTCCATCAGCAGGACCATTTTCCCTCTGGAGCTATTACAGACTTGATCCGGTCAAGGAAATGATATGCTCCAGAACTGCCCAATTCAGGGGTCGCTGGAACTGGATTGAAATTTTCTATAGCGGCACAAAATCCGGAAATATCGAACAGTTGGCTTCACTTAACGGACTTTCCGATTCACATGATATTAATTGTCATTTCTGTATATATAATGGTTTCGGTGGAAATGACGGCCAAATAGAATCAACTGAAAAATGGCAAAAGCAGCTATCCGCCATCAGCGGCAGTAAATGGGATGGAAGTGACCAGGCAATCCGGATTTGTGTTGTTGCAGACGGAAGGGGCACGCAACCGACCGATTGCCAGATTAAAAGGATTCAAGCGCTAGTCGAGGAGTTGTGCAGAGGTTTTGATATCAAGGCTGAATCTGTATTCTACCCTAACGATTGGCGATAATAATACAAAATCATCGTTTTTACTTCGCGAAACAATGAGTCTCTTTTTTATTCCTGTTACAGCTCTGTATGTCTGATCCTCAAAAAAAACTGGATGCGTATCTTTAATACGCACCCAGCCGCTTAAAGGAGGGCGGTTAAATAAAAAATTGCGCCCATACAGCTTTTTCCGTACTATTTCTTCCCTCGTTCTCTCTTTCTTATATTCAAACCATTTTTGGAAGGTGTATTTGCCATTTTTTTCACGATTTTTTTCAAAGCCGATATATCTTCGGATATTATTAAAGAAACCGCCGCTCGTATTTCAGCATTTGCTTTATTTACCATTTTCCTTCAGTCCCAAATAACATAGCTTTCCTCAAAATACCATATTATTAACAGTAGAAAAGACGAATAGATGAAGCAATTTATTGCAGAATTGCTGGAAATTTATAAAAAAGTATAAAAAATTTGATTTTTTTTGAAAAAAGCTTACCAATATAGGTGTTATGTGTGAAATATAGGACCAGAGATAATACACCTGAATTCC
>CAYSHS010000398.1:0-3374 GCA_964430845.1 uncultured Pirellulales bacterium
CTTACAGGGTATAGCCCCTGCACAAGTCTGGCCGGCGCTGCGTCAGGCAGAATCGATGCGATAATTACAATTCTCGGAATGTTTTTCGGCGCTTACGTCTATGTTTTTATTTACCCGCCTGTCATTCAGCCTATCGAGAGTCTTTACAATTACGGGAAAGTGACATTACCGGAAATTACAAGTGTTTCAGCCTTTATATGGGTAATAATAATTCTTGCTTTAGGTTCTTTTGTCTTGATTTTGTCCTTTATCCAGGTAAGACGGGAAGCAGAGCAAACAATAAAAATAAGAGGCTCAATAAGTAACGGCTCGCCTGTAAACGAAGGATTTTTCGATGAGCACAGTCCCAAAATGAAACCGAGAGGAGATATTTTACTCAGCAGGACAGATTTCATTAACGCAACACGACCGTTGCGCTTCTGGAAAAATTTATTATTTTTAATTATGATAATATGTCTGCTAATTCTCCAAATATCGTTCTGGCTTGTCAGCAAGGGATATATTGTTACAGGCTCTCCCAATGGAGAACAAATCCACAAAAATATCGGAGGTATCTCTTTTAACATAACATTTGGACAATTAACCACTATCTTGAACATTTCCAATGCACTGCTTGTATTGGCCGCTGTTCTTTATGTTTTAGTCATTTTTTTCTGTCTTTCCACTTCATTCGGCGCTCCTCTCGACGGACTGCGCTATATATCCAGGGCATTTTTCTCGGCGCTGGCTGCTCTTGTTCTGCTTCTTCCATGGCAGATTCTTTTCGGAACAACTGTATCGGGAGCAATTTATAGTCCCTCTGAACTTTTTGAAATCAATCATCTTAATACCGGTCAAATATTCGGTGCGGTCATGCTTTATCTGCGTTTTGTCGGCTACTGGACTTTTGTAACATTTCTTTTAGTCCGCTCGCAGGTTTATAGCCGCAGGTGGACAAAATCGCAGTTCGGCAGGATAAAAATTTTGATATAATTTCTCAAATTCTCACTATCTTTATTATTTCATAACATCTTATATAACAAGATGTTACAGCAACATATATTTACGTAATATATATATTTAATATTTTCTTTTATTTGACAAGTCCTTATCTATGGTATATAATTATTAATAATGATGTATTTACCATAGTTAAGGGCCGCTTTGATTTTGATAAATCTGTGCAGCACAAAATAACGATTTTCCCGGAGAGCGGTAATGGGATTTTTAAGATGTCCATTCTGTGAGCAGGAAATTGATTCCGAAGCAAAGAAATGTTTTTTTTGCGGGTCCGAGTTGAATCATAGTTCAGATCACCCAAATCTCGTACAGTTTTCAGGACATCAGGATATTATTTATACAAAAAAAGATGTACCTCCAATTACACTGACACAGGTTGTTTTAATTATTTTCCTTTGTGCGATGTTTTTGAGCCTGGCTTTTTTCCTCGTTCGACATTTCCACTAATCCCATAACTGCTGCTTTTTTAATAAGGTCAACCAGGCTTTCAACGCCGAATTTTTGCATTATACGTGAGCGGTGCACCTCAATTGTTCTTATCGAACGATGAAGCTCCCGGGCTATTTCCCTGTTGCTTTTACCGTCGATTACATGTTTAAATATTTGAGATTCACTTTTTGTCAGAGGTCTGCCAATATATTTATTAAAAGAAGAGCTTTTTTGCAGGATTGATTGAACTTTTCGTAAAAATGTTTCTTTTTCAAGAGGTTTTTCGATAAAATCCACAGCGCCTGACTTAACAGTCTTAACAGCCATTGGTATATCGCCATACCCTGTAATAACAATTACCGGCATCCAGGGAGCGAGGCTCTTTGCTTTTTTCATCAGCTCCAAGCCGTCCATTTCCGGCATTTTTAAGTCAGTAATCAGTAAATCGCATCCATGTGATTCCAACTGTTCGAGACATTCGTTTCCCCCTGCAAAACAGGTAACTTTCAAATCGAGCTGCTCAAGCGTTTCACTTATTACTTCACACACTTTTGGCTCGTCATCAACAAAAAAAACGTGTTTTACCTTATCTTTTGCCATCGTTGTGCTTTTACTACCTGATATCCTTATTCAAAGGCAAAGTAATGAAAAACGTAGAACCTTCACCAAGCTCACTTTCTACACGAATTTTACCCCCTGCACGTGATACAATATCACGTACGATGCAAAGACCAAGTCCCGTGCCCAGGCCGGGTGGCTTAGTAGTGAAAAAAGGCTCGAATATTCTCTCCATGTTTTCCGGCGCAATACCGCTGCAATTATCGGCAAATCTTAATTCAACATTTTCATTAAAAGCAGTACCGCTGACAATAACCTGCCGATCCTTTTTATCTCCAGCGGCGTGTATTGCGTTATCTATCAGGGCAAAAAACATTTGCTCAAGGTCTTTTTCATTCGCGTATATACAAGGCAATACATCCATATCTTCGGTTAACAATTTTACTCCTGAATGCAGAGAGCTTTCATTCAGCAGGTTCACTATTCTGCTGGCGATAACTTTCAAATTTACTTCTCTTACGACTTTTTTCGACGATTTTCTTGCAAAATTTCGAAATCTGTCAACTACTGAAGTAATATTGGATATCTCCGTCAGGCTGTCTTTGAGCTTTTCTATAACTGCCTGTGGGGAAGAAGTTTTTTCCAGCTTTGTCATTGCATTCTCAATCAGCAGTCGAATAACAGTCAAGGGCTGTGTTAATTCGTGGGCAGCGGTTGCACTCAAAGTGCCAAGAGACGCAAGTCTTTCAGCATGTGCCATCTCCTCTCTGTATATATTAAGCTCTTCCTGCGTATTTTTTTTCTCGGTGATATCTCTTGCAATAATCAAAGCGGACTCTCCCTGTTCATTACTATTTCGTAACGGCTCTACAGTAGTTTCGTACCAATAAAATATGCCTTTTATATTTGTCTGGGATATGATGGTCTCTCTTTGCCTGGTTTCAATTGTTTTCCTTATATCGGCAACTTGTTTGTCGGCAATGTCCGCCGGGAATAAATCCCACATCGTCTTTCCTATATAGTCACTGGGTTTTCCGCCAAGTCGCTGTGCTGCAATTGTATTCATAAACAGGAATACGCCATTTTTATTAATAACGGCGATAGTTTCTCCGGCACTTTCTACAAAAGCCTTGTATTTCTCTTCACTTTCGCGAAGAGCCTGCTCCGTTTTTTTTCTATCAGAAATATCCCTGAAATACCAGATTCTGCCCAGATATTCATTGTTCCTATCCACCATCGGAGAAGAATACCTGTCAAAAACTCTTCCATCCTTAAACTCTATTTCATCCCTGCTTCTTTCCTTTTTATGTGTATAAAGATGCTTGACTTTACTTACAAATTTTTCAGGCTCTTTTAACATGCTTACAACATATTGCAGCATCTTTTCA
>CAYSHS010000399.1:0-3368 GCA_964430845.1 uncultured Pirellulales bacterium
GCGGCTCGACCTTGTAGCGCTGCACTTAGGATACGAGAGTCAGCAGGATAATCTTCGAGCGGCCGTGCTCAACCAGTTTCCTCGAATCAATATCGGTTTTACCAAAGCTCGCGATACCGGCAATGTAATTGCAGCAGGCTTTGAAATATCAATTGACCTGCCTGTATTTAACCGGAACCAGGGACAGATAGCAATAGAGCGAGCAACACGCCAGGAGCTTTTTGACGAATATGTCAATCGCATATTTGAAACGCAGATAGAAATCGCAAAGTTAACGGCCAATATTCCGTTGATAATCAGACAAATTGAAACAGCTCAAGCAGCAGTAGTTAGCGGCAAAAAACTTGTTGAAACATACCGCACCGCAATTCAAAAAGGACAGGTTGATGTGTTGAGTTACTATACTGCGTGGAACGACCTGAATAACAAGCAGATTGAATTTATCAAACTTCAACAGCAGCTTGTTGATACCCGTATTGCATTGGAATTGGCAACAGGATTGTATAACGTTAACGAATTAAAAACACCTGTTAGTGATTCGATAAATGAGGTTACAAATGACTAAAAAATTCTTGATTGTAATAGTTATCATATTGATTGCTGTCATTATTTATTTGGGGTACAGGCATTTTACAGTCAAAACTATTGAATCTGAAAATGCCCCGGTCGCACAGGTTCAGGTAATTACGTTAAACCGTGGGAAAATCTCAAAAACTATAACAGCATACGGTACAGTGGTCGCTGCACTCGGACAGACTCAAACGTTCAGCGTACCATTCGAATCCAAGGTTATACAGGTTTTGGTAACTTCCGGACAGGCTGTGGATAGCAATACCCCTCTTATTGATATCGCTCCAAGTCCCGACACTATCCTTAAATTCGCACAAGCCCAGCAGGAAAGAAATACGGCAAAAAATAATGTTGATCTTGTAAAACAGCGTGTGGAACTGAAACTTGCAACCCGTCAAGATCTAATCATTGCCCAGCAGAGTTATGAGACAGCGAAACTGAATCTAAAAAATATGGAAGAACAAGGAGTCGACAAAAACAAAACTATTCTCGCTAACTCCAAAGGGTTGGTTAGTCAAATTTCTGTTGAGCAAGGACAGATAGTTCCGGCCGGAACACCAATGATCGCGACAATCGGTGAGAATCAAATATCAGTGATTCTTGGGGTTGAAATGGAAGACATAGGCCTGCTTAAAGCTGGACAAGACGTTCAGATTTATCAAGTTAATGACGTAGAAAAAAAGATGGTTAGTGGTAAAATCGCACTAGTTACACATCGCGTTAATCAACAGACACGCATGGTTGATGTTTTCGTCACTCCACAAACAAGCACTGATCTTCTTCTGAATCAGTACGTTGAGGCAAATATTATTGTCGGATCGGAGGAAGGATTTTTGGTCCCGCGTTCTGTAATTTTACCGGAAAATTCTAACTATGTGCTTTATACAGTAAAAGAAGGTCATGCTGTAAAACATATTGTTAATCTGGGCTCAAGAAATTCGCAGCAGATCGAGATAATCTCAGACCAGCTTCAGCCCGGCCAGGAAATTGTGGTGACAGGCAATTATGAACTTGAAAATGGTATGGCAGTCAAAGTGGAGCACAAACCATGAGATTCAGCAACTGGATACAAGCTCACCGCCGATCAATACTTTTCCTGTTGACAGCATTCAGTGTTGCAGGTCTTTTCTGCAGTTTCAGTTTACCAGTCAGTCTTTTTCCCCGTGTAAGTTTTCCACGCGTCGTTGTAAGCATTGAAGCCGGTGACAGACCCGCTGAACGTATGGCAATCGAGGTGACATGGCCGGTGGAAGAGGCAGTTCGTTCCGTTCCAGGAGTTCGGACTGTCCGTTCAACAACAAGCCGCGGAGCCGCAGATATTTCGATAAATTTCGACTGGGGTCAGAATATGGTCAGTTCCATGCTCCAGGTTGAATCGGCGATTAACGAAATAAGCAGTTCTCTGCCAAACGGCACAAGTTTTAATGTTCGCCGAATGGATACAACAGTTTTTCCGGTATTAGGATACAGCCTTACTTCTGATACCCATTCACTGATCGAATTACGTGATATTGCTTTGTATCAAATTCGACCAATCCTTTCGAGTATAACCGGCGTTGGTCGTGTCGAAGTTCAGGGCGGACAAACTACCGAATATCAGGTAATTGTCAATCCTGCCAAATTGGACTCTCTGGGGCTGTCGCTTGAAGATGTAGCAAAGTCTCTTTCCGCTGCTAATGTCCTTACTGCTGTCGGTAAACTTGAGGAAAATTACAAATTGTATCTGACCGTTTCCAACACACAGTTAAACAAATTTGAAGAAATAGGTCAGACTATTTTACGGTCGGGGGAAAATGGTCTTGTCAGACTCGACGATGTAGCTGTTATCAAAAAATCTTCCGTACCACAGTGGATACGTGTAACCGCTGACGGCCATGATGCGGTACTGCTGCAAATTTATCAACAGCCCGGGGGTAACACTGTTCAAATGAGTAAGCAGGTTATTTCCGAACTTGACAATTTAAAGAAAAGGCTCCCACAAGATATAAAAATTGCCAACTGGTATAACCAAAGTCACTTGATTATTTCATCGGCGGCAAGTGTGCGTGATGCGGTAATTGTCGGAATTATTTTAGCCGCGATAATAATCTTTTTATTCCTTCGCAATCTTAAAGTTACGTTTATCGCCTCTCTTTCATTGCCTATGGTCCTCACATCGACAGTTCTTATGCTGTCGCTACTGAAAATGAGCTTTAACATTATGACCCTCGGAGGCATGGCCGCTGCCGTAGGTCTGATACTCGATGATGCCATAGTTATGGTTGAGCATATTATCCGCCGTCTTCGCACCGCTCATGGGCACTACAGAGAACGTGTTATGGCTGGAGCCAGAGAGTTTACCAGACCACTTTTAGGTTCATCGACTTCGACTATCATCATATTTGCACCTCTGGCATTTCTTTCCGGTGTGACGGGAGCTTTCTTCAAAGCTCTTTCGCTTACTATGGCAGCTAGTCTGATAATCTCCTATTTCGTCGCATGGCTGGTAGTGCCATTGCTGGCATTGCATCTGCTGAAGCACAAAGACACTGAGCAGGAGGAAGGCGGAAGATGGACGGATTATGCCAAACAAACTTATGAAAAATTAATGAAAAAAGTCCTCAACAAACCAGTGCTGATTATCCTGCCTCTGACGGTATTGCTCCTTGCCGGTTGGTTAGCATATACGCAAACCGGTTCAGGCTTTATGCCTAAGATGGATGAAGGCGGTTTCATTCTCGATTATATTTCCCCTCCCGGAACTTCCCTGACAGAGACTGACAGGTTGTTGCGGCAAGTAGAAAAAATTCTGCAAAATA
>CAYSHS010000400.1:0-3357 GCA_964430845.1 uncultured Pirellulales bacterium
TCTGAACAATACAAGTAACGTCCTTCCCAGGATATCTATTATATTCCTGTCATATAATTCTCCATTTTTACCCAATGGTCCCAATGGTCGAGTATTCATGACCGATTTTTCACCGGTTCCGAATTCCGACAAAAAGGGAGTCAAATTTACGCCAGATGGTGTATTCACCACATGTGATTCAATCGAGAAGAAAACTTGTTTATTCTTTCTTGAAGTAGATTGTGGTATCGAGACTTTAGCCAGCCCCAAACGTGACATGAGCGACATTCGGCAGAAGATTATTAATTACCAATGTTATTTTGAAAGCGAAGCTTATAAACGTTACGAGGACCTATTCAAACAGAGTTTGCACGGATTTCGTCTCCTTTTTCTGACAAGTACCTATGGTCGCTTGGCGGCTCTTTGTAAATTGACTCTTGAAATGTCTCCGACAAACTTTGTATGGCTGACCGAGTGCGGTAGTTTATTTGCCGAAGGTATTTCAGCTAAAATATGGGTGGTTGGCGGCGATCTTAACAGTCCTCGGGATTCGATTCTTGGAAGTCTTTGCTGCTCTGTTTCCTTGCCTTAGTCATGTATTTCGAAGTTCATTAAAACACAGGCATATATTTTTTCTATCAGGTCATGGGGCAGATCAAGCACGATTTCACGAGTTCGGCCATATCTGCCTTTGGAAAGAATGCGGCTGCGAATCAAAGAGTAGATGTCCAATTCGGATATAAGATCGCCGAATGCTCTGCCGGTCAAAGGTCTCAAGTCAATTCTCTGGCAAAATCTCTTGTATGCATAATATGCCTCACCCGTGCCGATCGAACTATTTTTAGTTTTTCCGATGGCCTCGATAACACCGGCTTCGATCATATTAGGGTCGATTGCTTTTTCAACACGAATACGGAGAATATGCTGAAGGTCTATGGCATTATATGGTTTGAATATCAATTCGTTTAACTTCAGGAACGATTTGACTCTTGCATCGAGATGGTCAGGCCAGTCAAGGCGATTGGAAACAAAGATAAGGACCAGTTTGGCAGAGATTCTTTGTGGTAGCCTTCGCACAAGAAAGGTCATAAAGTTATCTTTATCTCTGCGGACATTATCTACCTCGTCAATGAATAGTATCAGATAACCTTTATAACCAGCAAGTTTAGCTTCCATACGTGTCATCATCTCTTCCAAAGATATGCCTTTTTGATATTTCTTGCTTGCATTAAGCAGACAGGCAAGATCATTCAGTGCCCTAAAACATGGTCTCGGATTGGATAGGTCAAGGTGTTCATATCGAATAGGTATATTTTTTAGCAAGACACATCTCGGATAATAGGTTTAAAAAATAGCTCAATGTAAGTGTTTTGCCAGTTCCTGTTTTACCCCAGATTGCCATATGGCAGGGATGGTCGCCCCGCAGTATTGCGGCAAAATGACTACTGAGCTCTTTTATCTCCGAACTACGAACGTTAGCATTAAAGATTTCTTCAAGAAGGGCTAACTGCTCTGATTTGATGAGCTGCTCGTCGTCAAGAAAACGTCTGTCTTTGATAATAGCACTGCTAACCATGTGCTGTATCTGATCGACTATCTTGGTACGGACTGTGACTGGTTCCATGTGAAAATCAGCTCCATATGTCTTCACTGGAAGTACAACTATATAAATATTACGATTTCAGGTTTCAAAGAGGAAGAGTAATTTTCGCATGGAAAATAGAGAATGTTTTTGGCAGGCGTTTATTTTAGTTGTCGATTTTGCAATTATCGTTGTATGAAATCGTCCTTGCATAGTCCCTTTTAAAAGGATTTATAAACGTCGTCTCTAAATAGTAGTAAATAAAAATTATTATATACCTCTAATATTAATAAAGGACTTTCCAGTGGAAAATTACTCTCTCGCATCTGACCAGTATATGGTTATTCGCAAGCTGACGATCGAACACGGAAGGTGTGATTTCCCTGAGAAACAACGGATTCTAAATTGTCTACTAATTGCTCAAATTGTCTACTAATTTAGGCCGAACAATACTAATTTGTCTACTAAAGCACGGTTCATATTGGCTGATTTGTCTATTAAATCGTGTTTTAGCACTGCCAAATTGTCTACTAATTGATTTTTCAAATCTCTGTAACTTCTTGTGCCACATTGAATTAAAAGAAGTATATAAATCTGACTATATATACTGGATTCTATTGGTAATAGAAAAAAACTTGGTGAGAGATGTATTTAAGCGGAAGCAAACAAGGTTCTGCACTTTTATAAGATTGTGAATGTCCTTATCATATCTGACCAGATTATTTGAAATCATGGGAGGTTTGATTAAACCAATTCCTTCATCACTTTTTCTTAAATAATTTCAGTGTTGATAAACCAGATAAAGGTGGGACATATAAGTGGTAAAAATATCATTTTTAGTCTTAATACTCTATTGATGATACAGCTACAGTAGCAGTTTAAGATTCGATCTCGAAACAGAACTGTACTAATGACCTGTCAGATATTATAATCCCAACATGGGCCGTTTCTTACAGAACAACTCTGTCGGCAATGAAAAATCAAACAAGACGCAGAGTACTGGTATTAATGAACCAAACAGGTTATAAGGTTTTGCGTTATATGAATAGGTAATAGTGATAATCTCATAAAATTGGTATCGGAACGCAGAAGAATGAGATATACGAATTATAAAATTCAGGGGTATCATTGTGGCATGGATGCTCAGCTTCCAAAAGCTGTTCTTGAGCTTTGTAAGGTACATCCTTTTTCTTCGGCCTTAGACTTATATTGGGTATATTTCTTTGCATCATTGCCGAAAATACCTAATGCTTTTATTTCTATCGCATTTTTGCCCACCAATAAATCAACCTTGGTTCTACCATAAAGCGTCACCTGCTCCTCTATAGGTAAGTCTATCCCGATTTCTTTTAGCTCAGTACTTAAGCAATATCGAATTGTTTGCTCATATACCCAACCATTTAATCCTTTTGTAGTGGGTTCCCGACCTTCAGCAACAATCAAAGACGCAAGTAAATGGCGAGCAGATGAAAGGTTATCTTGATATAATTTTTCTATCTCATCATAGTTATATTTCATTTTTTGATTAGACTCCTGAACAGACTGTATTTATCCAACATTTTCCATGTTAATCGCCTAAAACATAGTGTTTTCCATAAGTTTCATACTATAATAATCCTATTCATTTGTCACGAACTATCTGAGAAATCCGGGATTAATCATGTCAGATAACGAAAATCTCCTATGGCTTTGCTACAGATATGATTTAACTGCAATAGATAATCTGCTCAAGTTATAACATCGTGCATCATTTGCCTGCAACAACCCAATAGATTGGGAAACTTCTTCTGCAGCAG
>CAYSHS010000401.1:0-3336 GCA_964430845.1 uncultured Pirellulales bacterium
GTTTGAAAATCTTTATGAATATTGGGATTATCATCAATAATCAGAATACGATGAACATTCTGTTTTTTCGGTTCGTTCATGTCGTTGCCTCCTGTGTCTTAAAAGGTAATTCAATAGTAAACATCGCTCCTTTACCCGGACCTTCACTGCGTACTCTTATGGACCCGTTTAACTCGTTAATAGAAAGCGCTGTGCTGTGCAGCCCGAATCCGTGACCCTTTTCCTTGGTTGTAAAACCATGCTCAAATATTCGCGTAAGGTTCTCCGCCGGAATGCCGATGCCGTTGTCACATACCTCGATTTTAATATACCCTTCTTTGAATTCATGCACACTGAGCGAGAGAATCTTTTCTTTGTCGGAACCATTAGATAGAGCATATATCGCGTTGCTGATAAGATTTGTCAAAATCTGCAAGACTTTATGACGGTCTAAAAGCATAATCGGCAGATTTGCATAGCTGCGCCTGACTTCGATTTTGTTCCGCGATATTGCTTCGGCATTGATTTTAACTGCATCATCTATCAATTCCATAATAGAAGCCGGCTCTGTCAGACCTTTTGTTTTGCTGTATGACTGCTGAAGCTGAATAATGTCAGCGACATGCTGAACATGCCTGGTCAGCTCTTCCAGCGACTCAAGGCATTTCTCCTGCTCCTCGATAAGCTCATTCGATAAATTTGCCAAAAACAGCGGTATTTTTTTACCCTGCTCCTCGTTTGTTAAAAACGCAGAAAGGTCATTCGAATGCTCCTCGAACAGATGTACCGCGTCACAGAGATAGGACACCTTTGATTTGCGAATCCTTTTTTGAATCGACTCTGCAGTAACACTAACGCTGTTCAGCACATTCCCGACGTTATGAAGAACGCCTGTAGCTACTTCAGCCATACCGACCTTGCGTGCTGTTTCGAGCAGTTTTTCCTGTGCAGCTTTGAGCTTGGCTTCCGACCTTTTGCGTTCTGTAATATCCCTGGCGATAGCAATAATGTAATCCTGTTTCTCCTGCGTTACGAACTTCAGGCTCGTCTCGACAAAGAAACTCGTCCCATCCTTTCTTCTATACTGTGCTTCCTTGACAATGTCACCCTTCTGTTCCAGATCTTCTATCTGCTTATGCCATGAATAATCATCAGGCAGGGACTCATCGATATTTTTGAATGTAACTTCGTTTATCAATTCCTTTTGCGTGTATCCGAGACTGTCACAGGCCCTGTTATTGACATCCATAAAGCGTCCCCACTTCGGCTCTACCGCAAAAATACAGTCATTCGAACGTTCTATAAGATTCCTGAACAGTTGCATCTTTTCCTCGGCTTTCTTTCGTTCGGCGATACTTCCAAGCCATTCTGCCACTGCGCCGAGCAAACTGTCCTCTTCTTCAATCAACGATGGAATTTCTCCTTCTTCCGTTTTTTCTCCAATTTGATAGATTTCAATAACACCCACATCTTCCTCATGAGCTTTAATCTGTACCTGCCTGCTCAATTCGCTTTTTTGAAAATCTTCCGTTTGGTAACGTATCCCGTCAAAGGTAAGACGTACACAGGCGCTTTCCGGATAACGATATGTCTGGCGAATTAAATTGACGGTTTCCTGGAATATCTGCTCCAGGGACGTTCCCTGGCGATTAACAATCTTCGATAATGCGTACAAACAATTCAGATTTTTTAGCCTCTGCTGAAGCTTTCTCTGGTCCAGCGGCTTATCAGCTATTTCCGTTTTCAGCTTTAAATTGGCGTCTTCCAATTCTGCCGTAAGCCTCTGTACCTTCTCTTCAAGTCGTTTATAACGAGCACGAAGACCTTTTGCTTCTATCTTTGCGTTCTTCAGTGACTCTGAACGCTCCAGGGTGTCGGCAATAAATTTACTCTGGAAATAGGTAAGCGCGATTGCAACCATGATCGATATGAGTGTACAGTACATTATATTGTCTGTAATTTTTTTCTGCATCATCCAGAAAACTCCGATAACCATTGCAATAAATAATATTGCTGAAGCAGATTTTTTAATTGCCATATATATGCTCATTTCATTTTCTCTTGGATTTTTTTCTCATTTGGTTTTATTTCCATTCATAACTGAGTTTTATAAGACCTTGCTCTGTTTATTATGTGTAAAATCCTTATATTTATTAAGCCAACGCAATTATCGACATTGAATTAAAGTGACTGAAGCTCAAAGTAACTCAAGTTTAAGTTACTTTCGCTCAAGTTAGACACTTTAGCATTGACTACCGGCTTTTAACTATTTACTATGAGACCCGGATTATGATACTTAGCCGAAGATTAGGTTAGGAGTAAGAAGATGATTACTATCGTTGGGACGAAAACATTAGATTTTTTTTATAATATAGGACGTTTCGCAAGATTTATCTGGCAGTCAATTCTTGTATCTTTGCGAAGTTTCCTTAATATGCACACATATCCGCTGGTATGGACACAAATGCATATTATTGGAGTTCGCAGCGTCCCTGTTGTTATGATAACCGGCGCGTTTGTGGGAATGACTTTGGCGGTTCAGGCTTATGACCAGCTTGCCGGCATGGGCCTGGAAGAGCGATTGGGAGTTCTTATCAACATCTCGGTTGTAAAGGAATTGGGACCCGTTCTGGCCGCAGTTATGCTCGCAGGCAGAATCGGAGGCGCTCTTACCGCCGAGCTTGGCACAATGAATGTTACCGAGCAGATTGACGCTGTAAGAAGCATGGGAACTGATCCTGTTAAATATCTCGTAGCACCGCGAATTATGGCACTTCTGCTGCTCACTCCCATTCTAATTATTTATACGGATTTAATGGGCATCCTGGGCGGCTATTTTATCAGCGTGATTCAATTCGGAATTAATAGCAGGGCTTATTGGAGCTACAGCGCCTCTTTTGTGGGTCTGTGGGACGTTAGTATTGGCGTGATAAAAGGATTCTTCTTTGGTGTAGCAATCGCAGGAATAAGCTGTTATAAAGGATTTACATGCAAGGAAGGCGCGCAAGGTGTCGGCCAGGCCTGTACAGAAGCGTTCGTAACCAGCTTTGTTTCCATTCTGGCGCTGAATTTTGCTCTGGCTATTATCTCCAAGGCGATATATGCTACATTCTGGCCAATGAAAAGCCTTATTTAAGAATAGATGCCGTAAAAACAATTCCAATCTCCCCGCTAAATCAATATTATCTTATTTTTACCCTATGTAATAAATGAACTTCTGCAAAACTCTTATAATAAGCTTTGTTGAAATAAAAGCTGTATCCCTCCGTTTTTCCGGTTTTTAAAAGCGGGTGATGAGAATCGAACTCACGTAGCCAGCTTGGAAGGCTGGAGCTTTACCCCTAAGCTACACCCGCA
>CAYSHS010000402.1:0-3332 GCA_964430845.1 uncultured Pirellulales bacterium
AGTTATCTTGGTTCGACAAGCTCACCATCCTGAGCAAAGTCGAAGGAGTGGCCTCGGAGCACTCTGCGGTAAATGAAAAAACAAAGCCAATTTGAAAGGATGATTATGACATAACTCCTTTTATAACAAGGAGTTATTTTAATATCAACTACTTTATGAAGCGTATCGTAATAGGGTAGCGATAATGCTCTCCATTATTTGCTTTAATCGCCGCTATAATTATACAAACCAGGTCGATAATTCCTAATGCAATCAATAAGAATATTCCTATAATAATAAAGACAAGAGGAATACAGATTAACGAATAGATGGCTATCGAGATTTGGAAGTTTACTGCCTCTTTGCCATTCTCATCTATGAAAGGGTCTTTATCTTTTTTAATCTGCCAGATAATCAATGGTGTGATAATACCCGAAATGATTACCGGTACTAAATATCCTGCAAGACCTCCGAGATGGCAGAACATTGCCCACATTCGCGCGTCCTTATTATCCTGATTGCTGCTTAATGGCTCCCCACTAATGTTTTGTACGGTTTGATTATCCTGCATTTCTTCCATTTTTAACTCCCTTCAATAAAAAAACAGCCTGATCGATTTATATAACTATCAACTTACAGGCTTTCTGTTATCGCGGCAGAATTTTCCCATAAGCTCCATTGCCCTGCTCATTTTTTCTGCTGAGCCATCCATTTTTGCATAGGCATCGACAAGCTCCAACAATTCGTGGTCGGGTGCAACTTCGCCGTAATGATGCGCGACATTTACTATCCCAGCGTCCAGGCCGTACTCCATTGCCTTCGCGACGTAAGCTCTGCAAACGCCGATTTTTCTTCCCGGCAAATCGCGAACGCTATTGCTGACTCCGAGCGAGCAATGCACGTCCTTCATTTTCGGGTCGCTCTTTATCTTTTTTATTGTCTCGAACGCCCTGTATGTGTAGCCCGGCACATCAGGCTCCATAGGCATATCTATCGCGAGTGGAAATACAGTCGAATCGAAATAAATCTCTTCCGGCCTGAAACCATATTCACCGGTTGCTTTATCGAAAATCTTCTGAGCCAATGAAAACAACTCATCAATTGAGTGCGAGCCTCCCGGCCCGGTCGCGGCGTCTTCGCTTACTAAAAGGCCTATGAAGGAAAAATCATAATCCTTTTTGAGAGGAAGCATATTATCCATCGTATAAACTTTTATCGAATTTATCAGCGGCTGCTTCACCTGCTCGTCGGTGTCGTACCATTCTTTTAAGCCTGCGAATAAAACGTCGTCATTGCTGCTGTCTATGCAAATCGGAACTCCCATGCTCCACTTGCGGACAAGCCTGGTATATTCAATCATCATATCCAC
Source organism: uncultured Pirellulales bacterium (assembly GCA_964430845.1). Lineage (GTDB taxonomy): Bacteria > Planctomycetota > Phycisphaerae > Sedimentisphaerales > Anaerobacaceae > JAFGPS01. Next base: position 1,349 of record CAYSHS010000402.1, read on the forward strand.
AGTCTGCCGAGGGTCGTTTTCCCCGAACGCATCGAGATTTACTGCTATATAATTGGCGCCATCGGATGCCTGAGATTCGATAAGGTCTTTAATATAATTTAATTCTTCAGTCTGTTTCGTGTAGGCATCCTGGCCTGATTCGGCCAGCTGTTTCATTATTCTGGCCGTCCTGGGGATTGATGCGTGAATTGATTCTCCGATGGAAATAAAAGCGTTTTTCATATTATCGTTCTTCATTTTTAACTTTCAAAATTTAATTGGATTATATTTTGTGGATAACCTGTTGATAACTTTTTGTTTGATCCGAAAACTGCTTGTTTTTATTTATAAATCAACTGATACTCCAAAAAGGGCGTTTTTACAAAACACCTCTGAAAATATTACCTGTTTTGATATTTTTTCGTAATTCCTTGTAAATCAAGGTCTTACATTCATAAATATGAGTACCTTTTTTACAATCGAATTAAAGTCTGATATATATCAATTTTTATACTAAAATTCACTAAAATTTATATGTGATTATGAAAAAACGTGCTTTAGGTGGATAAAACATAAAAAACCGCTTACTTTTTCCTATTTATTCTTTTGAGTTTTGTCTTTTCTCCTGTTTCAGGCTCGAACTTTACTTTTATAAGCAGCTATTTTTTCTTTTAGCTTTTTGCAGGCAGCCGCAGGATTACTGGATTTTGTTACAGCCTGGCACACTGCTATACAACCAGCGCCGGCACTCAAAACCTGCTCGATATTCTCCCGTGTTATGCCCCCGATAGCTGCGTGGCCGACTGGCACACCTGCTAAAAACGAAATTGCTTTCCTTACATATTCCAGGCCCACAGGTTCCGCTGAAGGTTTTGTCGTTGTAGAAAATACAGGTCCCAGGCCGACATATGTGGGATGTTCTTCAAAGGCTTTTTTAAGCTGTTCGAGAGAATGTGTGCTCTTGCCTGTTATCATAGGCTTTTGCGCAAGTTTATATACAGAGCGAATCGGCAAATCGTTTTGTCCGAGATGAACACCATCGGCATCAGATGCTATGGCGATATCAACACGGTCGTTTATCACACTGCAAACGCCATGTTCTTTACATATTTTCACGAATTCAGTCGCAACGGCGTATAAATTCTCATCATCCATTTCTTTCACACGAAGCTGGATACAATCTGCACCGCCAGAGGCACAATTATAAACCAACGAAAGTATCTCCGCCGGGAAATTGCTGGTAACTATAACATAAAGCTCGACTTTCTTAAACTTCTCATATGGCTCGCTTACTAATACAATATCTTTTTCAAGTGTATATGCGGCGTATCTTAACTGCTCTATTTGCCCGGCTACGGATTTATCTTGTATCTGTATAACTTCGGAAAGCACACGAAGCGCTTCAACCAAACGTTTGCAACCCGCAGTGAAACAATCTTTCAAATCATCGCGGCTGTTTTGCCCCGGAACTGACTGGTCAACTCCGACATCCGATAGCGTATCCCTCGATGATATAAGCCTGCCTGAATCCAATTGCCCGATTAAGCTGCAAAGTTTATGCCTAAGCTCTTTTGCTCGCGCACTGAGCGATTTAGAATTCAAGGCAAACCTGCAATAGTCCTCAATTACCCGCAGGGCCTCCCTCGCCCGATTGAAATTTGCATCGATAATTCTATAAACTGCACTGTCCATAATATTGACAATTATTTTGAAACACTATCCGACGGATTTAATACACTATCTTTCTGCTTTGTCTGCGGAATAGATTTTATATTTTGCTTTTGAGCAGACACAGTTGGTGGATTGGGAATGTAGCGGATTTTTAGCATTTGCTGTTTTTGGTAGCATTGCTCCGTGAAGACCGCGATTTCAGAATCCAGGTTCGCGCTTGCCGAATCCCCGAAGAACGCGTGTATGATTGGGAATACAAGGTCGGGCTTGCGCTTGCGCAGCTCTTTTGCCATCCCTTCGATTTTTGCAGTTGCGACTCCTTCCTGCATGCACG
>CAYSHS010000403.1:0-3330 GCA_964430845.1 uncultured Pirellulales bacterium
GTAACAAGGTCGTCACCAATGACGAATATCTTGTCACCAAGCTCTTTCATCAGGTTCTTCCAGCCTTCGTGGTCACGCTCTCCGAAACCGTCTTCAATCGATAGCACTGGAATACCCTGTTCCATTGCCTGCTTATAAAGGTCAAGAATCTGGTCGCGGCTCATTTCTACTTTGCTCTTGTCACGCCAAAAGCGATACATACCAATTGAGTCCGGCTCGCCGCGTTCTATACGATAGGCGTTTTCAAGCTCGGAGCAGGCCGGGTCAAGAGCGATAGCAACGTCCACGCCGGGGACATATTCGCAATCGAGAATAGCCTGCTTCATAAATCTCCACATACGCTGCTCGGGCACCTGGTCCTGCGGCTCTTTATCTACATACGGAGCAATACCTCCTTCGAGACCAACACCCATGACTTTTGCGCCAGGAGCGGCCTCGATAATCTCTTTCAGACGGTACTGAAGCTTTACCGTCATTTCCTGGGCATCTTCATAAGTTTTTGGTGAAAGCGGCATGAACATGCTTTCCTGCATGGAAATATTGCTTTCGGGATATTCCTTTTCTGTGTGCCTGCCGCCCATAGCACAGTTGCGGAACTGCCATGGTGTCGAAACCTTGCTTCCATCTTTCAGCGTTACCGTTTGTATGCGTGTGGTCAGCAGCTTATTTTTAAGCGGTCCAACCTGTGCCATCCAGCTTTCTTTGGACGCTGCCGCTGCCGCACGAGCTGCCTGCTCGGCTGCAATCTTCTCACGTGTTCGGAATTCTTTAAGCTTTCCCGGGTCAGCCAGTAGTCTGTCCAACATGCCAACGCAGCCCGGAGCTAGGAAGAATCGTCCAATGTAAATCAAGGCATCAATATTGGTTAAAAATCCAAGGGCGATCAAAACTATCGCGGTCGGTAAACAAACCAATGCCAGGTAACCGCTCCAGATGGGAGCAGAGGCCGCCACGGCAAGGTTGTATGGAGCATCAGGTGCGAAATTGCCGTTTTCCTTTTTAACACCGTAGAATTTGCCCCATGGAATAAGAAGGAGCATCTGGGCATAAAAACCGAACTTACTGCTGCTTTTTAGTGCCGCGTCAGCCTTTTCCTGTGAACTCTTATTCAAAGCTGTCAGCTTTGCAGCAGTAAGGAAGTGGCCCATTTCGTGAATTCCGATACTTATATGCCATGACAAATATAAAATAATCAGCGAAATATACACTTCATAATTTAACGGTGAAAATATGAATTGCAGCACACCACTTTTTACATTGCCGCCTGTTGCGACAAGATCGCTAAGCTGTTTTGCCGGCAGACTGAGAATGGACGAGATAAATGCGGCGTGGAAGGAAACCAGCTTATGGTTTGCGATTACCCAGCCGCGCTCCAGGTAACCTGCCGCTGCTGCTTCAGTTCTGCCCCTGATTTTATTTATTAATGTTTCTTTTCTTTTCGGTTCTGTCATTACAAAGTACTCCTTAAAAACAGATTCTTATTCAAGTTTAAATTGCGTTCATGCACTAAAAGACAAATAGCAGAGATTTTAGCCGATTTTTTGTTTTTTTACAGAAAAATTTTCCCAGTTTTAAAAAAAATCGGATTTTAACAACTAAATAACACTGTAAAATCGTTTTATTATCAAAAAAATTATATAGTATGCTCCTTTCAGCTTTTCACAAGACAAAACGGCAAAATTATTGCCAGCAGCAATCCTAAGACAAGAAAAAAAGCAAGGGTAAAAAAGGCGGTCTCAAGAGATTTTTTCCACGCTTTCCGTTTTTCATGGTAGTGATGCTTATATTCTCCATAAGTAATCGAAAAAGCCATAATTGCCGCCAAGGGGCTAAATATCGCAGCAATACACAATATAATATTCCTCAATTCCATGTTTTATTTCATAATTTCCTGTTGAATAAGCAAATTACTAATCGCTCTGGATATAAAAACTATAGCTTTAGTCGTAATAAAGCCTGCCAAAACCATCAAAAAACCGATGAAATTGTTCAATATGAAATTCAGCATTGCATGAAACGGCCTGCCGATTCGCAAAAGGTCAAAGGTTTCAAGTGCATACGTTGAAAAGGTCGTAAATGCCCCAAACAGACCGATAAATATGAAAATTTTCATATCCGAAGAAAAATGCCTGACTTCATTATTTAAAACCTAATAGACCAGGAAAACCCAGGTAAGCACCGGAAAAGTGATGGTTATCGGGCCCGCTAAGACCACTGCTTCCAGCACCTCCGGCATGTTGAAGGCAAGGACGATACCGCCAGCGCAAATCCATGCACCGACAACAATCCCTGCCACGGTGTACTTCCATTGCCGAGCCCTGGCTTTTGAAGCAGCCTCCTGAGTAAGGGGAACACACTGTTCCAGCATCCAAAACATCTTGGACATCACCACCATGCACACAACGAAGAAAGCGACGGCCACAATAGTACCGATACCAGATGTTAGGATTGCTATATCCATTTTCTCGGGCAGGGCTTTCAAAGACTCTTTTAACCTGAAAGCAGGTTTTCCATCCAGTAATAACGTTCCGGTAAAATCCAGAACAAGATGCGTTAAAATAATCGGCTGTTTTCCCGGTAGTTCAATTGTAATTCCTCTTGACATATATTTTCCTCATCAGACTATTTATTATCAATCCAGCGATATGGACAGTAATATCTCATATAATTATCCGGAATTAGTTTCAATAAATTTTTTTATTTGCTCCATAAGGTTCCGGTTTTCGGGATTTTCAGGAACCTCTTTTAAAAAATTATATGCTTCTAAATACCTTCCGAGTGTGTAAAGACAAAGAGCTAAATGCTCTTTGAATGCTGGTTCGTAAGGATTCAGCCAGGCAGCCCTGCGAAATTGAGTCTCGGCAATTTTATAAGCTCCGCGCGACATCAGATGAAATCCAAGCCTATCTCTGTCATAACCGAGATAGGGATTCGGTCGAAGTGCTTCTTCTCTGCGGTCATTTATATCTTTCGTTTGTCTTTTGCCTTTGCTCATACAACAAACCCAGTATAAACCATTCAGCTAAGCTTAAAGCCATAAAAATATTTAAGATAATTCTAATGTTTCCTTATTTTTAGTTAAGACAATAAAAGCAGATTCCAGTTTTGTCAGCTCATCGTCAATATGCTCCGTATGCTCATTACGCTTTCTCAAAGCTTCCTCGATAGCACCGCGTGTTGCAATCAATGTTTGCTCGAACCTTTGTTGTAATTCCGAATGGAAACGAATAAAGCTTTTATCGATATTTTGAAAGATAGCCCAGCGCAGGTTTTCAACATTTTGTGTTACAAGCTCATTGATCTGCTCTGTGGCTCTTTTAGCTAATTGTT
>CAYSHS010000404.1:0-3327 GCA_964430845.1 uncultured Pirellulales bacterium
TTCCATGGATGATTTTGACTGATAAGGAGCATATTGTCATCGCCGAGGGATTTTCTATAGACAAACTTGATGAAAAGATTGGGGAGATTCAGTAAAAACGAACATATTTCGACAAGAAGACATATAATTCTTATCGCTTGACTATAATTGAAATAGTATATAGGATAAGATAATGACGCGTATTGAAATATTTTTGATAACGATGGCCGCTGTATTGCCTTCTCTGACTATACATGAATTTGCTCATGCGTGGATTGCTTATAAATTCGGCGATAATACAGCAAAAGACATGGGAAGGCTCACACTTAATCCCATAGCACATATAGACTGGTTCGGCACTATTTTTCTGCCATTATTTTTACATTTCGGGTATGCCAAACCTGTGCCGGTAAATTTTTCAATTCTCAACCGCTGGCAGGTATTATTAGTATCGATAGCGGGACCTGTCTCGAATCTATTATTAGCTGTTGTTTTAGCGGGCGTATATCATATTCCGCATTTGGAAAATGTTCCTTTTGTGCAGGAGTTTATAAAACTCGGGGTACTTCTAAATATTGTTTTTGCTGTGTTTAATCTGATTCCCATTCCGCCACTGGATGGTTCGAGAGTTGTTTATGCAAGTTTGAAATCTCCACAGGCTATAAATGTTTACAGGCATTTTTCTCAATTCGGAATGTTTATTATTTTCGGATTGGTATATTTAAGTTTTACCGGTAAGTTCGATGTATTTGGCAGATTAATTGATCCTGTGATTGGATTTTTTTCCAATTTATTTGATGTGCCTTTATTATCTTAATAAAAGGAGAATTACTATGTTAATAAATGAAAAATATAAATTACACGGTGTTCTGAAAAAAGTTTTTCCGGCCAAGCGAAGCGGCGGTACGATAATAAACATTATTACTGCCATAATATTTTTCGGTCTTATAGCAGCCGGAGTTTTATGGGTGATAAAAACCGCCGGCCAGATGGGAAGCGAGTACGCCGGCGCAGTAGTGACGACGCAGAACAAAGCAACAACTTTAAAGTGTCAAACGAATCTTCATGCAATCTGGCAAAATATCCAGATGTATGGAATGAGTAACGATAAATTACCTGGTTCGTTCGAGGAATTGGTTGAATATGGCGGTAACTCACGCCTGTTCCAGTGCCCTGAGCCGAACAGTCCCAAGTACGAATACATACCGGGCCAGATGCTGGATTCGCCTGGTGAAAATGTCCTTGTGTATGAGCCTTTGCCGGTTCATGGTGGAAAATGTAACGTTCTCAGGGTAAATGGCTCGATTGATCTTTTGACTTCACAGGAGCTTCAGGCCGCTATCGAGCAAACGAAAGAGCATCTTAGGAAAACCACAAACAGACCGATTCCAAACCAGGTTCAGCAATATCAGGAAAGAAAAGATACAAACTAAAATCCCTGCTATGTGCAGTTATATGGTGTCTTGTGAAGAATAACAAATAGCTGTTTTTTAGCCTGAAAAAACAGCCATCAAAATACCGGCGCAGGCGATAAAGACTGTGGGAACGAATATTTTCAGGACGATTTTAGGTAGTGGGGCCTCGAAATAACTTGCCGAAAGTGCCAGGCAAAGATGCACCGGAGTCAAAAGCAGGCCGCATACAAGACCTGAAAAAGCGAGAGTTTCAAGTCCGATTAATGAATCCTGACCTGTTCCGATAAATGGAAGAAGAAATGGAAATGTGATAGCGACTGTTGGTAATGTAAGTCCTGTTAAAAATGCTACAAGCAAAGGCAAAAAAAAGATTACGACATTTTGCGGCACATTCATTTCTGATAAAAAGCCAACCACCTGTTCAATAGCGTTTCCTGCTTCGAGATTAATTTTGAACAGCAGCGCTCCGAGTATCAGCAGTGCGAAATCAATCTTGAAACCTGATTTGAAAAATGCGGGCCAGCGCTTCAAAGATACTTTATGGCAAAGAAGAAAAATCGGTATAACTAATAATAGACCGACAGCCGGGGGAAGATTTGTTGCGGCAAAGAGTATGGCTACCAAACCGATCGGCCAGAAAGCGTGGGCAAAGTTTTTCAGGTTATGGGAAAAATGTGCATGAGATTGCTGTTGTTTATTTTTGGGCGGTATCCCGAAAAGCAGCAGGAAAATCACGCCTGTTAGGATTCCTGCAAAGGAAATAGCGAGATTATGCGAAATCATCGCGAACGCGGAAATGCCGAACATGCCTTGTATCAATGGAATCGAAGGGAATAAAGGCCAGACGGTTTCCCACTGGTGACGGAAGAAAAAGTTTATCGCGGCCTGCCTCGACCTTTCTACGCCTATATGGTCCCCGAGGTCACGAACCATAGGTGCCGATAACATTATTCCGCCCGGAGTCGGTAATAAACCCATTATCATCGGGATCGCGGCCATAGCGAAACGCCGACTCCTGAACAAGCCATGAATCGCCGGTGCAAGACGCTGCGATACTCCCGTTTCCTGCATTACTATACCGAGAACATTCACTAACATTACAAGAGCGGTTAGTGATACTAACAGGTACCCTGTAGTCTGGCTCAGTGGATTATCATTCCACTCGACAATTATTGCATCACAAAACTTTCCGGGCGTAACGCGCAGAAGTATCGCAAGTGCGAAAGCCGAAATCATCATTGCCCGGCCAATTCTGACCTTAAAATGCAAAAGCGCTACAAGTAATACCAGCGCCAGGAACATGGATATAAGTGCATACATATTAAGGAAATGAATTTAGAATACAGAAAACAGAAAAAACCTGAGATTGCCACAGTCATTCTGGATTCGTAGAGACAATCTCAGAGTTCTCTGTGAACTCTGCGGCAAAACAAAATTGTGTTTATTCGTATTCATTCGTGGTTTGACGTTTGTGTCTCGTGACTCGGAATTTAATGTGGCTCTCTTTAACTATTTATTTCATTTCTTTCTTCAGGTCATCAGCCTTTTGTATCAGTTCTTCACGGCTTAATTTTTTCTGCTCCTTAAGTTCGAACGTCCACTCATACGAATCTACAATTCTCTGCGGCCAGAGTACGCCTACAAAGAAATCGAACGGAAAATGGTCGTACCAGGGTGCTTTGAGCATTTTATGTGTGTTCAGTGTTTCATAGCCATCTTTGGCTAATCTGACATAATAATCGCCGTACCAGTTGAAAGATACGGTGACTGGAGATTGCCCGATTTCTTCATCGTTCAATGCTACCTTCGCTCCCTGCGGCGTAGTATTAATTTTCAACTCACGTTCGATACAGCCGCTTGTTAATATTACAAATACCAGTCCCGTGATACCTAAAAGCAATATATTCTTTTTATTCATTATAAAATCCTTTTT
>CAYSHS010000405.1:0-3317 GCA_964430845.1 uncultured Pirellulales bacterium
ACAAGCGCCAGATTAACTTATGTGAACAAGAATTTGTCGGCAATTACAGCAATATTTTCCAGTAATCAAAAAAGTACGAAAGTAACGCTCCGGATTTCGGCAGGTCAATGGGAAACTCGGATAGTCAGTGACGGCAAACATGAAGAAACATCGACTCTTTTCGGAGGTGAAGCGATATTTAGAAAAGCCGCCGAAGAAAATGGAAAGTGCACTATTTCCATGATGGACAAAGGAACTTGTTTTAACGGATCAGGACAGATTCGTTTTGCCAGTCGTATAGTAGCAAAAGACACGAGAGGGAATGTACTGTTCGGAAAAGATGTTCCGACGGCACACCGAGGGCCATGGCGTGTTTACAATTATGAATTTGAGAAGCCTCTTGAACAGATATCCTTTTTTGAGTTTCAAACGAGGCTATATTACCAGGTTGTATTTGAGAACGTTTCGCTTGAATCCGGAGAAAAAACTAACGTGCAGATCAAAGTAAATGAATCGGGAATAAGCAACCAAACAGAAATTCAACCGACTGAAACGAGTTCTGTGACACCTCCTGTATGGATTACGTACCTGCCGGTAAGTCCGATTCGTTCTCTGGCGGATTATCAGCATAGCCAAAAAGTAGAATCTCTTTCATCTGAGAAAGTCAAAATATGTGAATTAGAGATTCGTGGCGCATCAGATAATAAACGCATTGCCAAAATTGCTTATGATAATTATCCTCTTAGCGGCGGGCGATGGGACTGCAAACTGAACAAGCAGCAGATTCAGGAGATCGGAGAAATAGAAGATGGAACATATTTAGCGGCGATGTATGTTAATGGAATTCGCTGCTCAAATGTCGCAGAGTTCACTATTGATTCTAATGCCGATTTGAGCAGTGAGCCTACATTGAAATTAGTTCCTTTTCCACTTGGAGTCGGGCAGGTGCTTCCCAGTCTTGGGATCATTGCAACAGGTCCCAATCCCGCCGATCATGAATTGACGCAAAGTGCAATTTATTATCCCAATCTTTTCGTTGATGGAATAGAAAGAAAACCAATAGCTATGAAATGGGCCGGACCGGATAGAGTTATACAGGCAGGTTTGCAGGGCGTTGCGATTATAGATTTAGAAAATTATACTCCGGCTATAGAGCTGAACGAGCCGCATGAAGTTTGGGCAAAATTAAAAAAGTATCAATCGGCAACTGTAGTAATACCCGCATCTGATACGGCTGGCAAAAACTGGGATGATATTTCTGAACCAGACGATAAAGAGATTGAGTTGTTCGAATCAATCCTTAGGACGAGATATGGTGACAAAAAAGATGTTCAGGAAACTTATTATCTGACTCATCAGCATCGTCTGGATTGGGTTGAGGGCAGGATTAAAGATTTTCCTGATTCATTTTACCAGAGGATTTCTGATATACCTGTTCATTTTAAGAAGGCATCCGAAGCTTTGTACAGTTCTGATGGCTCTTTGAAATATTTCAAAGACCCCCAAACCGATAAACGTGCATACATTGCATGGATTGCTATAAATAAGTGGATTTCCGGCATAGAAGCGGAAGTGGTAGATGGATGGTGGTATCATGGACTGGCCAGTCTCGAGTCAACAGCCATATATACTAAAGTCGATGGCAAGTGGAAGGTAAAAAAATATCTCAGCGTCAGGAAATCATGATAAATCAAACAAACAGTTTCTAATACATCACAAGAAGTAATTAAAGGTGTACGGTACAATTTTCCTCAGCAGAGTGAACCATAAGGAGATAGACTGTACCGTGCTCAAACTGAAAAGACCGTATTAATGCCGGGTAAATCAAGTATATCCTGCCTAAAAATCTGCCTTTAACCGGAAAGTTTTTGAAATAAATGTAGTAAAACTTTTTACAATAATCACTCTTGGCGCTATCAAAAACCCATTTATCTCGCCATAACTGCGTAACCCGGGCTATGGTTTATACTGGTAAATTTCGGCAGTATAAAAAATATTTTAAATTTATTGCAAAACTGTGAAGTTATCCTTGACAAATGGTAGTAAAATATGATACAGATAATAAATAGGCTTGGTTTGTTAATACGTTATTTTGTTACCTATGGCTGTATTCACATAGAATAAAGCTGTTTAGAAGTAAGGATGAGGTTTTTGTGTTGAGCAACTCTATGGATTTTGAAGTTATGTTTTATTAATCATAGCCGTAGTGCTGGTATTTTAAAAATATAGATATTTCTGTTTATATGACTTGTTCATGCCAGTTTAAGTAAAGAATTGCATAATAATTCTTTTTTTGTAAAAAATTGTGAACAGTATATTAAAACTATTGTTTTCCATGCTTTCAATATTTTGAAGGTAAGGAAGGAAGGAGGTTTTTTCAAATCGAACAGCATTATCCCGGGCAGATATATGTTATTTAGTTTAGGTATTGTGTAATTGCAAGAATTTTTATTCAAATTTAATCATTTTTTTGAAGGAGATTGATTATGTTAAAAAAGTGTACAATTTTATTTCTCCTGGTTTGGTGCGTTGTTGCACAGGGTGAAATGATTAACCGCTATAGTTTTAACAATGGCGAAACTACTGCCGTCGATTCTATAGGTGATAAAGACGGAGCCCTGACAGGAACAGCCACAATATCAGGAAATCAATTAGTGCTGGATGGCGACAGTGCTAGTGCCGTGGAGCTTCCTTCGGACACACTTGACACTGGTCTTGAGAGCGTAACAATAGAAGCCTGGTTCCAGGACAATAGCACAGGAAATAATTGGTCGCGTTTATTTGATTTTGGTGGAACCCAGGGTAACGATGGCGGAAATGCTATGTTTTGCGTACCCCGGCAGTATGATGCAACACGTTTTACCGTTTCTACCAATGGATATCCCACTTGGCAGACAGGTGAAGATAATGTATCTGGACCTATATTCCCAGGTGTAAAAACACATGTTGCCTGTGTGTGGGATGGCTCTGTCAACGAGATCAGAATTTATATTAATGGAGAATTGGCAGAAACTCTCGCAACAACAATGAATCTTTCCGTGATTGCAAGGCAGAATGCTTTTATTGGAGCTAGTTCATACCCGAATGATCCACATTTCACCGGTAGTGTAGATGAGTTTCGTATTTATGATACCGCACTTACAGACGATGAGGTCTCGGCCAGCTTTGATGCAGGGCCGGATGTAGCTGTTGCCGTAAAAGGCCAGGCTACCGGACCGAATCCCTCAAATGGCGAACCTGAGGCACTTGTTGATAGTATCCTAAGCTGGAAACCTGGTCCGTTTGCCAATACGCACAACGTATTTTTCGGCGATAATTTCGACGATGTCAATGATTCC
>CAYSHS010000406.1:0-1628 GCA_964430845.1 uncultured Pirellulales bacterium
TTTCCATAACGTTTGGAGCACCACTGCCTACAGCGGCCAGTTCACACGGACCGGTGTACCATCGGCTGTTTCTTCCAAGATTACGCACACGAACCGCAAGGACATTTTCCAGTCCGGGGGGATTCAAATAATCAGTAAGATCGTATGCAAAGACAGTGTAGCCATAGGGATGGTTGCCAAAATGATGACCATTAAGCCAGACATCCGAATCCATATAAACTCCGTCAAATTCAATACCTACCCACTTATCGAGACTCTGCTCATCAAGTACAAAATGCTTGCGATACCAACCAGTACCTCCAAGAACATAACCAGTTGCTCTTCCTCCTGGGCTTTCAGGAGAGAACGGACCAACTGCCTGGAAACTTGCTCCTCTGCGGCCACCTCGAAGACCTGTTGTCGGAGCAGGTGTCGGTACCTGAGATGCATTAATAGTTTCTTGCGGCAGGTCCTCAATACTCCAATCATGGGGCAAGTCAAGAAGACGCCACGTGCTGTCATCGAAATCTGGTGTTTCTGCGCCGGGAGCATCCGCTCTTAAAAATCGCCAGTCGGAGTCGAATAATACAGATGATGAATTTCTTGATGTACCTGAGATGTCATTTTGAGATGACTGGCCAGATAGTGATGACTTGATGTCAGAACATCCTGCCAGACTACTGATGAGCAAACAAATGATTAAGTGTATTACTGAAAATCGCTTCATATTCAGAATCCTATATTTATAGTTAAATTTCCATATTTATTGTCACTGGTTTACAGAAGATAATTATTTACCCAGCATAACCTCCATTGTGTTCGACTGTAATTCTCAATTTTATCAGGTGTTTCAACAATAGAAATTCCGTTGCCATATTTTTCTTTTCTTTGTATGACTGGAATATACATATCGTAAATCATAGTAGCTAATAACTGTATCTTATTGACATGTTAATATCCGGATGTTCACTATAACTGTTTCTAAACTTGCAATATATGCCAATAGTTGACCATCGTATAGACATTATTGACTTTTTTTCAAAACGATATCAATAATATCAAAAGATAAAAAAAGAGCCAGATTTTTTAATGATAATAAAGGCAAACATTTTACAGCGACAAATATAATCAGAAATATTAAACATGTTGTGTAATCTGTTTTGAATTACATTTTCCAACCAAACGTTCAAAATGTCTGAATGTTAGTGCTGTTTCATAAATTGATTCTTCCTTGACAACATCCGGAGCTGCTTCTGCTTCAAACGGAGAGCAGTTCAATCCATGCTCAATTTCAGTGGCGAACCTCGCATCCAGCGTCTTGGAATCCAGGCGATTTAGGATTTCACGTTTTCTGTCCCGAACGCCCATAAGTTACTCCTTTCTGACAAGAGATTATACCAACTATAGACGGTGAGACATATGTCCAGAATGTAAGTCCGGTGTTCCTTTGATGACGTTATTTTTGATAGAGAATGAGGCTTGAGTTTCAAAATCCAATCAAACCATAGATTTTAAATCAAAGGTAAAATGAAGTACTGTTTTCCAGATAAGAAGAACAAACCACTTGTCAACCTGCTTGCTCCATGCTAAAATATACTTACAAAATTTAAGAGAAACATGTTTTGGAGTTGCCCTTAAAGTTGCCCTAA
>CAYSHS010000406.1:1638-3317 GCA_964430845.1 uncultured Pirellulales bacterium
GTGTTGTGACAGTAAAAAATAAAGAGAGCTTAAGTCCTTGTTTTTATTGGAGTTAAGGGCTAAATACAGGTTTTTAATGAGTTTATAAAAAGAGGCTAAACTGAATCCAGGCCTCTCCGTTATTCTGTTTAAGCTGATGCTTTTAAGGATCGGAAGCAAAAAAATTAAGTTAATGTCACTATTGATTGTCATTTTCCAATACAATATCAATTCATACCTGGAGGAATAACTAATGTTGTTTTTAACCTGGCTCGACAAAAAAGCAAATACAGTTCTATTTGAAAAGGTTTTAATTTTTGATTTACTATTTGCTCTGCTCGGATTGAATTTTTATTCAACAATAACTTTCGGAGCTTCTGCGTCTGCGAATAGTCCTGGTGTAGCCGTTCTGCTTGTCGATACAGACCGTGTCATGGGAAACATTAGTGACGGCATTTATGGACAATTTCTCGAACATATCAACCACTCTGTTGTGGATGGCCTATATGCAGAACAGATTCGCGGTCAGGGTTTCGAAGGAAGAGATTACCAGACATATTGGGAATCATTTGCAAATAACGGCGAAGTCCGGCTTGAGAATGGGAATTATAAAAATGGCGAAAGATGTGTAAGATTGAACGTCGATAACGGCACAGCAGGAATTCGTCAGGGCCGCATTTATCTGCAGAATGGTTTCGACTATAACGGCTCAGTCTGGTTAAAACCCGAACAAGGCTCGGTACAGGTCACTTTTCGTGTAAAAGATTCAGGCGGAAATATACTTGCCGAATTCCCACTCAAGGCAACCGGCTCCCAGTGGCAGGAGGCTGGTTATTCCTTTTCCAGTACAAAGACGGATACACGGGCTATAGTTGAAATTGCCGCAACAGGCACAGGTGCTATCCTGCTGGATTATATTTCGATGATGCGCTCTGACGTTCGCAAGAACGGTATGCTGCGCGGCGACCTTCTCCAGGCACTTCGTGACTTGAAACCTGCCTTTATTCGCTGGCCTGGCGGGTCTTTTGCTTCAATTTATAAATGGAAAGACGGGATTGGGCCGCATGTTTCTCGCAAGTATCATCCTAATGAAATATGGGGCGGCTATTCCGATTATTATGGTTTCGGAACAGAAGAATTTCTCGAACTTTGCAGGCAACTGGATACTGAACCTCTAATTGTATTAGCCGCAACGAGCACCGATGCGAATATGGTTCAGTATGCTATGGATTGGGTTCATTACCTAAACGATCCGCCGGCGACTGAGCTGGGAAAATTACGAGCGGCTAATGGTCATCCCGAACCTTATAAAATCAGGTATTTCCAGGTTGACAACGAGCCGATGAATCATGATTTAACTGCCGAACAATACGCGGAAATCGTCAATGTCTATGGGAGCGGGATACGAAAAATCGCTCCAAATGCCAGGATTGTTGCCTGCGGGCAAAAACGCTCCAACGACATGCAATGGAGCGAGAAGTTAATTGATATAGCAGGCGATAACTTCGATATTCTTGGATGTCACAATTACGAATATGAGCCTGAAAATTTTCAGACTGGCGTTATGAGAATTTATGATTATCTTGTGAAATTGCGTGATTATGTTCGCGTCTCGAAACATCCTGGAATAAAAATAGCAGTGTTGGAGTGGAGTCTTTGCCGCACTTATGACTGGCGTGCCGGCCTGCATACCGCCGGAA
>CAYSHS010000407.1:0-3288 GCA_964430845.1 uncultured Pirellulales bacterium
GGAACGGCTGATATAGAATCACCTTCATTTTCAAAACTTTGTGTTACCGAAAGAGTGAAAATGAATTATATTAAAGCTGAAGATGCGATGAAAATGTTGTCAAAAGCGTTGCAAAATATGGTAACGGCGAATACAGCAGATAATGTGATTTCTGTTTCAGCCCCTAAAGAAATTTTAGATAAAATTGTCCAGGATTTAAGAAAATTCGACCAGCCCTCAAAACATGTTTTACTTGATGCAAAAATCGTATCAATGGAAAACGAAAATCTTCTTAATCTTGGAATACAATGGGACTGGCCTAATATATCGGCAGGAACTTTTTCAAATTCTTCCTATCATGGCGGCGGCTCATCGGAACGTGTTTCCTGGCCGTGGGGAGTACAGATTGGATATACTCCCGGACAGGAATTTACAAATGCGCTTTTAATGACATTGAGCCTGCTTTCACAAAATGATGAAGCGTCAGTTATTGCCAGTCCGCAGGTACTCGCACAGGATGGCAAGGAAGCTGAAATCAAAGTTGTAACCCAGGAATATTTCAAGATTACACAGGAATCATATACTTATACACGTTTTGAGCTTGAGAATATAGAAACCGGGACTATTTTGACAATAACTCCTCAAATCGGGCAAAACGGCGATATTACCCTGAACCTTGCTACTGAAGTAAGTAACGTACTGGCACGCGGCGAAGATAACCTGCCGGTTGTTACAAGGCGGACAACAAAAAATACGGTAAGAATTAAAAACGGAGGCACTGCGGTGATAGCCGGCCTGACGGATAATCGGAAACGTCTGGAGCAAAATCGAACTCCGGGTCTCAGTAATCTTCCGTTGATGGGCTTTCTGTTTGATAATACGAGTAAAGTCGAATCTTCCCGACAGGTAGCGGTGTTTATAACAGCACGTCTTATGAACGAATCAGAATTCAAGACGGAGAAATCGTTCAAAAAAATGTCCGCAATTAAGCCGGTTGGAAATGAATTTAAGGCTGACCTCAAAAAGGCTTTAACGAAACTTAAACAGGAAATGTAAAACGTTATGAATAACATTTGGCATCATAGAACAGAAGTATATTTGAAGAAATTTCTTTTGCTTGTTGTTTTATTTCTTAATAGCTGTACTAACAATGCAAAAGTAGATTTACAAATGTTCACTTTTGATAATCCCGATATAGCCGCTCTTGATGCCGAAGACGTAGTGATGATAATGGTTCGGGCAGGTTTTTCTGATGAGCAAATAATACAATACGGAACTGATCTGAGAAATAAGCTCTCAAGTTCGGGGGCGGCTCAAATTCATATAAAAGAAAAAGTCGAGGCGATTCTTGCTGTTAATTCTGATTGTGTATATGTCTCAAGCAAAACAAAAGGAAATTTTATTTACAATTATAAAGAAAAAGGATTTCTCCAAAATTAGCTCGCTTGATATTGCATTCTTTGTGCCTTCTGGACCTTTCTTTTATCGCGTATTTAACTCACAAGTGCAACTAAACTAAATCCATTTTTGTTATCCAGTTAATTTTTATAATTCCCAGAATCACTTTGTCAAGTGTGATGGTTACGTATTTTTGAAAAAAGGCTCCTGCTTCTCGGAGGAGGAGAGAATCTTAAACAGGAGCCAAATATAAAATAAATAGAGTTATACTTGATGTTACAAAAAAAAGAAGACCATTGATATTTCATAATATGCAAAAAATGTAATCAATAGCTCTATCGATGGGAAAAACTACGGTGGAGCCGTTTAGTACAACATCTCAAATGACCGCTCTCAGGCTGGCCTAAAAATGCTTATAAATATTTCTTAAAAATATTTTAAATATTTAATATTTTTTGTTGGCGCAACTACAAATGTAGGATATTATTATATTTTGTTAACGACAATTGTAGGAGTATTTATTATGAAAAAGAAGGCATTAAAATTAATGAGTCCGGCCGAAACGGAAATTCTAAGATTAATCTGGGAACTAAATGAAGCAACTGTACAACAGATTCGAGACCATCTGCCTTCCGACAGAAAGCTTGCGTACAATACAGTTCAAACTCTTTTAACACGCCTCGAACAAAAGGGTTATTTGCATCACCGAATTGAAGGTAAAGCTCATGTCTATATACCGGCAGTAAAGAAAAATGAAGTAATTAAATCAACTGTAAGTGACTTTTTAAGCAGGCTTTTTGGCGGCGATCCCAAGCCGCTTGTACAGTTCCTCGCAGAAGATGGAAAAATCGACGAGGAAGACATTAACAGATTAAGAGAGTTGATAAAAAAAGGAAAGAAAAAATAATAGGTTTTTGTTTTTGAGGTTTTCTATATGGAATCATCATTGACTCGAATCACAAATTATCTGCTTGCTCAAAGCTGGCAGATAGCAATCCTGACAATAGTTATCGCGTTTATATCAATCCTTCTGAAAAATAAAAGCGCTCATGTTCGCTACCTTCTCTGGATGCTCGTTCTGGCGAAGTGCCTGATACCTCCTCTTTATACAATATCGATAGCAATACTTCCAGAGAAAGAAGTAACTACATATTCTCCGGCACCGCCAGTAGCAGAGAGTACAACTTATGAATATAGAGTACAAGACATTGCGGTGACTGAACCTCCTAAGCATGCTCCGGTTCGTTTTGAAACACGAGCTTTATTAGCGATAGGATGGCTTATCGGTGTTCTTACTTTGTCTTTTTATTATCTGTTCAATGCCCTTCGCACAGAAATATGGCTTAATAAACGGCGTATAGCTATATCGACAGAATACAAAAAGAATATCGAAAGTTTATTTATCGCATACGGTGTAAAAAAAATGCCTCGTGTCTGGTTACTTGATAAGATAAGCCAGCCTTTTGTATGGGGTCTTGTTCGAGGCAGTATTTATCTTCCTTCTGAATTGATAAATAAAAACCATGCGAAATTTTATACAAGTCTTATTGGCCATGAGCTAAGTCACGTGATTCGTTTTGATGCTCTGATAAATTTTTTGCAGGTAATAGCGCAGACAATTTTCTGGTTCCATCCATTTATCTGGTGGACGAACAGAAAAATCCGTACCGAACGCGAGAAATGCTGCGATGAAATGACAATTGCGCGTCTAAACACTCTGCCCGAAGAATACAGCGAGGCGATAGTAGAGATTTTAGCCGCTAAATATGAGCAATCCAGAAAAGTTCCGTCTTTAGCGGTAGCTGGCAAGGTTAAAAATATTGAGGAAAGGATAAAAACCATGTTAATACCAGGAAAGAAATTTTACAAGCGCCCGAGCATAGCGGCCGCATTAGTTATTCTATTTATAGC
>CAYSHS010000408.1:0-3280 GCA_964430845.1 uncultured Pirellulales bacterium
CTCATTCAAGCCCCTGTTTTTCTCAAACTCCTCCTCCTTAGGGCAGGGGCTTTTTAAAAATCCTCTATTTATAACATACCCGTTATTTCGAGTTCAGCTCGAAATTTATCGGTTTATATTAATCATCTTTGTGACGCCGTAATTGGCGCCAATCAACGAATTCGCTGCCTGTATCTGGCTCCTTGCGATGACAACCGTCGGACTGTCCATCTCAAATTCTATTACATCGTACGGCGAATCCGGGTTCAGCTTTTGCGCTGCCAGGATGTCTTCGATTGAGCTTATCGCCATTCCATTGTATTTACTGACGACAAGCTGGCCGAGACGTGCATATCCGATAGTGTACTGTGTGGGCAAAACAAAACTTAGAACAACTATATCTTTGCGCTTTTCTGTGGGCTTGAAGGCCGATTCAAGGTAGTAGTAATAAAGGCTGCTCGGCGCACTTCCGGCTATATCGCTGCCGAATTCCTGGAGGTATTCACGTGTGAGTTTTTGTAGAACAAAGCCAGCTACGACAATATATTCGGGCTGCCTGTCGTATTCGTGATACGGCACGAGCATATCCGAGTCTTTTAAATTCTTAGCTTCGGTTTTGATTTCCCGTGTTTCTCCATCCCGCCAAATCTCGAATTTTATCGGCTGAGCTGCGCTTTTACTGGTGATGAGATGGTCATATTGAAGCTGGCCATATTTAGGGTGCTCGAAAAAGCCGTAAGGGTCAATAATATTATCATCAATTTTCAGAATTACATCACCTGTTTTCAAACTGTCACTTCCTGTGCCAAGTGTATATACGTCAGAGACATATACGCCGTAATTCAGTGTTTCGGGCATCTTAAGATACGAGCGCAGGGCAGGATCGAGTAAATCCGATACTGCAAAACCTACACTCCCGAAACCCTCATAGCTGCCGTCTTTAACGGATTTGAGAAACTGAATTATAGTTTCCGCAGGAATAAGGCCTGCCTCGTTGTCAGAGTTTGACCAGCAGGCAATCCCAATCGGGGATGTACCTGTGCAATATACTTCTCCCGAATCCGTGTGCTGTGACACATCAGAGACTACATAGCGCAATTGCTTTCCATACGAAGTTTCAACTTTTTGCACGCTTACCCTGTCGAGATAACCTCTCTTGCTGCAAATACGTTTGTCCGAAGATAGCCAGTAAGTATCGACTCCTTCGCCTTTTTGGTAATCTTCCGAGAAACTCAAAGGTTTGAGCGGCTCGTTTAACTGGTTCGGATCAAGCTCAATCAGGCAAAGATTCGTCTGGTAATCTACAACTTTTAATTTGGCGCTGATAAATTCGTTTTGCCCGTATCTGAGAGCTTTTATAAAGACCAGGTTCGAGACCCTGTCTGCCGGAGTAACTACCTCATATTCTCCTACCGCACAGCCACATGCCCAGTCATCGGAAAGACTTTTCTGGTTCCATGGCTCACGAATGCGATAACCCCCGGTAGAAACGGAGAGGTAAACAAGCGAGTCTTTCATCTGCTCAGTTAAATCCTGTCTTTGAGCCGCGATTGAATCCATATTCATAAACAAGGCCAAAACCACACTGAATATAACAGGAATGTATTTCTTTTTATCTATCATTGTGTCACCTCCAGACGTTCTGCGGGAAGTATTTCATATTTTCGTAATATTTCCTGCTGCCTCTGCTGTGCTTTTTTGACCTCAATGGGAAGGATACGATTATCGCCCATGAACTTTATTGTATAAAAATCTTCTGAAGTGTTTTTAAAAGCATCGGAAACATCTTTGAGGCTGTATATTTTTCGTCCGTTGATTTCTTCCACAATTTGACTTTTAAATTGATTGGCATAAGAATTTATCTCGTCAGCCATGACCGCCGAGAGAACAACATATTCCTTTCGCTGCGGCTCATCGTTAATATCCATCGAATGCGCAAAAAGATATTTCAGATAGAAGGGAATGTCCCTTGGCCATCGAGGTCCCCATGTTTCGAGAAAGTTTCGAGTAGCCTTGATAAAAACAAGCCCTGCGAAACATACATAAGGCGGCGGCTGATCATAAAGCCTGGCCTGCTCGAAAATCGGCCTGTTTAGCGCAATGGTCGCTGTAGCAGTCTTTAGCTCGCCCTGCCTGTAAAAAGTCAGGTTTAGTGTTTCGCCGATTTGCTTTGTTTCTATCGCCTCGGAGATTGACAATCTCAAACCATGAATAAAAATCATTCCATCGTTGTCAATGTTATAATCATCAATTTTTGTTAACACATCTCCCTTCTGCAAAACCGATTCGACAGATGAGTTTAAAAGTGTTCCGAGAACAACCAGGCCACCCTGGTCCGGCGGGATTTTAAGATAACCCCTGTAACTTTCGTTGTGCAGGCCAGGGAAAAACATTACTCCCAACGAGCCGAAACCATCGTATTTACCATCCTGTATATCTTTTAGGAAATGTTTTATAACAGTTGTCGGAATCATATAGCCTATATTGTCAGCCTCCTGGAGGCCCTGGAAAGCCACTCCGACAACTTTTCCGTTTTGTATTACGGGACCGCCGCTGTTGCCGGGATTGATTGCCGCATCGGTTTGTATTACAAGATGGTCATCTGCCCCGCTGTGAGCGTAAGTATCGCTTTCTATTCGCGAAACCACACCTTCAGTTACAGAAATCCTGTCGCCACCCATTGGAAAGCCGTAAGTCGATACAGTGCTGTTGACTTTCGGAATCTCCGAAAACTCAAGAGGAACAGTATCGTCAAAAAAACTCTTGTCCTCTACCGTAAGCACCGCAAGGTCGCAGTCATGCCCGACAAATACAACTCTTGCATGAAAAGGTTTAGCGAGGTTTTCCTTGTGCAGCTCGACAAACCTGCAGTCGCTTACATTATGAGCATTGGTCAGGATTATATTGTTTGCGATGACAAAACATGTGCCGCTGCTTTGCGACATATTCTCCTGCTTCCACGGTGTAACATAATTAAACTCCTGGTGCACTGTTACAATGAGAAAAACCGATTTTTCCGGCTCCTGCAAACCGGCAGCCTGCGAAGCGTAAGAATAACTGCAGGAGAACAAAACTGCTATAACCGACAAAACAATAATTTTAATATATTGCATTCACGTGCTCCTTGAAAAAACATGATTTCCCACAATAATCAGTATAAAAATTCATAACTATAATATTCACGTAATATTAGCTCTGTTCACAAAAAAATAAAAGAACTTTTTATATACGTGTTTACCTGGCAGGAATTTCTCTTAATTTTTCTTGCAATATTGCATTTTTTTGTATAATGAAAATATTT
>CAYSHS010000409.1:0-3275 GCA_964430845.1 uncultured Pirellulales bacterium
TTTTCCTAAATTATTATTTGCTGCTTCCAACTTCCGAGATATCCGCAATATAAAGGTCTCCAATTCCGCTTTCTGTTGTGTCAACATAAGCGACCCGTTTATGCCAGGCATAAACTCCTCGGTGCTCATATTACGATCAGGAGGTACGAAAACAACAGCAAAGGGAGTTTTCGGACTGCAGCTATGTACCCAGCCCGACACAATTGTTTTACCCGGTTTAAAATCATTTAATGAAGCAATAGAGACGGTTCTATCATTAAGAGATAAAACAAGATTATTTCCGGAAGAATCGAATTGAGCCATTGTGAGATGACCGTTGATGCCGGTTTTTATCAATTTCTCCGAGACAATATCAAAAATAAAAACCTCAGTAAGATGTTGATTATTTTCCTTTTTCATTGATAACAGTGACAGTTTGTCTCCTGTCGGATTGAAAAAATTAAAAGTTTCTTTCGATGAATCCGGTATCTATTTCGTTTTTGACAAATAGGTTGTGTGAGAGGATTTTGAGGCAGGCAGGAATGGTTGTTTTGATCGGCTCGATTATAAATTCTCCCAAAGCTCTTTTCATTGTTACAATCGCTTCTGCTCGTGTGTTTTGGTGAACAATAACTTTTGCAATCATCGAGTCATAAGTCGGAGAGACTACCCAGCCCTGGTGAACATGTGAATCGACCCGTACGCCAGGTCCTCCGGGGGGGATATACCTTGTAATTTTACCGGGACATGGAGCAAAATTATTCTCCGGATCTTCTGCGTTTATTCTACATTCAATTGCTGTTCCTGTATGCTTAATGCTTCTCTGGCTCAGCTTGATTGGCATACCTGAAGCAATTTTAAGCTGCCATTTGATTAAGTCATGACCAGTAACCATCTCGGTTACAGGATGCTCGACCTGGATACGAGCGTTTGCTTCGATAAAATAGAATTTCCTGTTTTTATCCAGGAGAAATTCGACTGTTGCGGCATTAACATATTTTGCTTCTTTTATAATTTTCAGCGCTGCTTGACAAAGCTGTTCCCGCGTCTGTTTATCGAGAACAGGACATGGAGACTCCTCGATCATCTTCTGGTGTCTTCGCTGGGTCGAGCAGTCTCTTTCGTAAAAATGCAGCGCGTTGCCTTTTCTGTCAGCCATTACCTGCACTTCGACATGCCTTGGCTCGATAATATATTTTTCCAGATATACGCTGTTGTTGCCAAAAGCAATATCCGCTTCAGCGCGTGCAGAATTGTAAGCAGAGCGCAGTGAAATATCGTTATGAACAATTCTCATACCTCGGCCGCCTCCCCCTGCTGCCGCTTTTATTATCACAGGGTACCCCATATCGTTGGCCAGCTTGAGCGCCTGGGAATCGTTTTCGACAGCTCCATCGGAGCCGGGCACTACAGGTACGCCGGCCTGATGCGCAAGTTTGCGAGCCATAACCTTATCACCAAGCAATCGCATTGCTTCCACAGGCGGACCGATAAACGCAATACCACATTCTTGGCATATCTGTGCAAATTCGATATTCTCAGCGAGAAAACCATAACCCGGATGAATCGCTTCGACATCGGTAATTTCCGCGGCACTTATAATCCGTGAGATATTCAAATAACTTTCGGCACAATCCGCCGGGCCGATACAGACCGCCTCGTCGGCAAGCTGCAAATACGGCGCATCTTTGTCTGCTTCGGAATATACCGCAACCGCCTCGACATTAAGCTCATGACAGGCACGGATTATCCGTAATGCTATTTCGCCACGATTTGCTATAAGAATTCTTGAAAACATATTAGTGTATTGTTTTCCGGGCACCGCTCATTTCGATTAGTCCGGTCTGACCTTAAAAAGTACCTGGCCGTATTCCACAGCCTGGCCATCGTTCACGAACGCTTCGACAATTGTCCCGCTGGTCTCGGATTTAATCTCATTCATTACTTTCATCGCTTCGATAATACAAACAACTGTCTGCGGCTCGACTTGGGAGCCGATTTCCACAAAAGGCTCGGAATCGGGGCTTGGTTTTGCGTAAAACGTACCGACAATAGGGGATTTTATTGTAACCAGGTTATCCTGAACAGGGACATTCGTATCAGCCGCTCTGGACACATGGCCTGCCGAAGGCGATGACACTGATTCAGGTTTCATCATTGGCATAGATGCAATTATAGGACCTGACAATGACTGAGGCTGGCTTTTTTTGAGAAAAATTCTGTCTTCGCCGTGCTTGATTTCAATCTCTTCAAGGGCGTTCTGCTTCATTATTTCAATCAACTCTTTTATTTTTTTCAAGTCGATGTCATTTTCCGCCATCGCTATATTCCTTTTAAATTGGGTTCGTATTGCGCTTTATCGCACGTTTTCCCGGCACGACGCGTAACGAATTCAAAAACAGCAGTATAACGCCGAAAAAAGTATTTGCAAGTAATTTCCAGTTCATGGAAAAAGACAAAAATAAATAAAATACCTGTTATGATAAGCTGGAAATGAGAATTTGACTGAATTTTTGCAAAACTCTTGAATTTAAGGAAGAATTTCAAGGCCTAACATAGTAACATCATCAATTTCAGCCTGGTTGAATTCCCTTTCCTGTATAAACGTACTGAATCCATCCATCAAATTTAGAATTGGCATATGTTTGAAATCGTGAAAATGTTTTGTAAAACAAAATCCTTCTTTATCGTTGAAACTGCCAACACAGGACTCTGCGCCGTCAGAATAAAGCAGAACTTTATCGCCAGGCAGCAACTGAATAGTTCGCTCGTGATATTCAGCTTGCTCGAAGACCCCCAGCAGTGAGCCGCGAACCTCAAGCTGTTCAGGCTCTTTTCCCGGCCTGATCAGGACAGGATATGGATGTCCCGCACGTGCATAAGTTAATTCCAAAGTTTTCGTATTTAGAAGGCAATAACAACATGTGGCAAACTGGTATCCTGACAGCTTTTGTGCCGCCATTTTCATATTTAGTTTTTTCACTACTTCCGCCGGCTGGAATATCCTGTAATTATTCCCAATAGTCTCCCGCATCACAAGTGCCTGTTTCAGAAAGATAGTAAGCAAAGCGGCGGGCATCCCATGCCCGACAACATCTGCTATGTAAAAACCTATGTGATTCTCGTCTATCCGTGCTATATCGTAAATATCTCCGGAAACCCACTCAGCGGGCATAAAAACAGTTGCCCATTGCAGCCTGTTGTCGCTTGGCAGTGTAACAGGCAGAAAGTCCTGCTGAACAAGTCCGGCTAAACGAAGCTGCTCGGCAAGATTACTTACTAATGTTTTTGTAGTG
>CAYSHS010000410.1:0-3255 GCA_964430845.1 uncultured Pirellulales bacterium
AGTTGTAAGAAGATATGCCGAGACATTTACACACGATGAGCTTTTTCCTGATATAAACTGGAGCAAAATAGCTCCGGGAAAAAGAAGGCTTGGCGCCAAATGCCTTGCCGCGGAGACTTTTCTTTCGATAGGGCGGGATTATATTAAAACGAATTCGCCGGATGTTTATGCCGAGGAGGCTTTTAATCATGCAGGCCGTGAGTTGAACGAATGTTTGAAAATTGACCCGAATAACTGTCAAATCAGGCAATTGATGCAAAAATGCGAATCACATAAGCAAAGTCTTAAGAAAATGGCTATATCTAACGATAATATAAAAGCAGGAACATTATCTGTGGCTTGAGCCATTAAAAAAGAAAGTTGAAAAAGGCAGAAATATATGTCAACAATTCAGTTACAGGGATTGACAACGGGTATTGATACTTCTCAGTTGATTTCCCAGTTGATGGCAGTGGAGAGACGTTCGCTTAATTTATATACCGAGCGACAAAAAACCTGGGATGAGAGAAAAGATGCGTTAAGCACGCTCGAAACAAAACTGAGCGATCTTAAAAGCTCTATTAGTGCTCTGTCAGATGCGGATCAGCTGCGTGCTTTCTCCGCCGCATCGAGTAACTCGGATATCGTTACAGCAGAAGCGTCGTATAATTCTTTTGAAGGCAATCATACTGTTGTAGTGAACCAGTTGGCGACATCTGAGCGTTGGGTGCATACGGCGGGGCTGAAGTATGCGGAAGATTATGTAGGCGAGGGGACTTTCATCTATTCATATAACAATAAGGAAACCTCTATAACAACCACGGAAACCACGACACTCGATGAGCTTGTGGGTCTGATAAACAACGATGCGAATAATCCGGGCGTTACCGCGAGCTTGCTTTATTATAACAATGCCTACCACCTTGTTCTTAATGGCAATGATGCAGGCTCTGATTACAGGATTTCTGTCAATTCGAGCAGCTCACAGGTCCTTGAAGCGGACAGTGAATTTACCGTTAATGGTGACAATGCGACACTGAATACGAGCATAATCGACCTCGACCAGTTCGGGGACAGCTTCCTCGAAGGCGGTGAGGTAATCGAGATAACGGGAACCGACCATAATGGCAACGCGATAAAGCAGGTGAATCTTTCCGTTACGCGCAATACGAAGCTGAGTCACCTGGTTGATGAAATTAACGATGCTTTCGACGGGATTGCAAAAGCGACACTTGAGAACGGGAAAATTGTATTAACCGATAAAGCCTCGGGTGAAAGCAGTGTTTCAATCAATCTTTCTTACAATGCAAACGGCTCAGCCGCAACCCTGTCGCTGCCTTCGATGGCTCTTACAACGGAAGGCGGAGGCACAACCGCGAGCCTTGCGAATTTTGCATCTTCTGATTTTGTTCAAACCCAGGCTGCACAAAATTCCCTGATTAAAGTCGATGGATTTCCCTCCGGCTCATCGGTCTGTGAGGTTCAGACAATGAGCCGCTCTGCGTCACCGACCTCGGGTACATATACACTTACTTACGAGGGACAAACGACGCAGGAAATTGCCTATAACGCCTCGATAGAGGAGATTCAGGCTGCACTCGAAGCATTGTCAACGGTTAATCCCGGAGATATAACAGTCGGCGGCTCTGCAAATGGTTTTGCAGATGGTGACGTGACATTTTCATTTAAAGACACGCTGGGTGACGTGAGCATGATTTCTGTTAATGACGCCAATCTAAGTCCTTCCGGCTCGCCTGCAACAGTCGCAGAAACAGCCAAAGGCGTACCATCTTACATAAGCAGAAGCTCGAATACGATAGATGATGTCATTCATGGTGTTACGCTCCACCTGCACGATACGACGGACGCCGGCGGCGAGGAGATTACACTTACAAGGGACATCGAGTCGGTAAAAACGAAGCTGAACGCTATGGTTCAGGCGTATAACCTGGTTGCTACTTATATCAGGGAAAATACGTCCTATGACCAGAACACAAAGGTTGCAGGAATATTGATGGGCGATTATACGGTTACTTCGATAAAGTCGGATATAAGAACGCCGCTTATAGCACAAACCAACGGATTCATCGAAGATATCGACAGCTTTTTAATGCCGGGCCAGATCGGGCTTGAGCTTGACAAAGACGGCGTGCTTTCGTTGGATACGAATGTTTTCGACGAAGCGATAGCCAAAAATTATATGTCTGTCTTGTCTTTAATCGGTGCCAACAAGACCGGCAGCAGCAACAGCAATACAATCGAATATTATGGCGCGAGCAGCAAATATACAACTGCCGGCAGCTACGATGTAGAAGTGACCGTAAACGGCGGAGTGATTACTAGCGCGCGTATCAAATTATCAGGGGAATCAGCCTATCGCAATGCAACAGTTTCAGGCAATATCATTACAGGTGCAAGCTCTTTCGACAATAACGGAGACCCTATTAATCCGGAGAATGGCCTGCAGCTTAGTGTTGATCTCGGCCATGACGGAACGTTTAATGCGACTGTCCGGGTTAAGCAGGGCTTTACAGGGGCCATGTCGGATACACTTAACAAAATCCTCAAAGCATCATCAGGCTCGATTCAAATCGACCAGAGCAATATCAAAGATCAAATCGACTTATTACAGGACAAAATAGACCTTGAGCAATATCGGCTTGATAAGAAAGAGAAAAGTTTAAACGCACGTTTCGCACGCCTCGAAAAAACTCTGACCTTACTGCAAAACCAGATGTCAGCACTCGGCTTGAGCTCGTAAAATAACTCTCATCTTACATTATTGCTTTCATCGTACCAATACTCAGCCATAAAACAAAACGAAATTATAAACGTCAATATATACAGACGTAATCCCAGATGATTTATTTTATGGATTGTTTTTTCTTTCGGAGGCGGTAAAGCATTGCAAGGATTTGAGCTACGGCAACGTATAAATCTTCGGGTATTTGTTTGCCAGGCTCGACGGTTGCGTAGATTGTTCTTGTCAACTCTGGTCTGCTTATGATTGGTACGCCGTAAGCACGCGCTATTTCCCTGATTTTTTCTGCCATGTGGTCGGCACCTTTTGCCACGAGGATAGGGGCTTCCATATTTTTTGCATTATAACGAATCGCGACCGCGTAGTGTGTCGGGTTGACAAGAACAACGGTAGCTTTTGGCACTTCCTGCAGCATGCGTTTAAATGCCATCTGGAATTGTATGCTTCTAACGCGGCGTTTTACTTCGGGTGAGCCTTCGGTTTCCTTGTGGTCTTCCTTGACTTCCTGACGCGTC
>CAYSHS010000411.1:0-3255 GCA_964430845.1 uncultured Pirellulales bacterium
GAATTATTTTTAAGAGTCAGGGGAGTGGGAGAAACAAAATGTAAACAATATGGCAAAGTTATTCTAAAAACCATTAAAGATTACTGCCGGGAAAATGCCCTGGAGATGGATGTCAAAACAAACCTGAGTACTTTCTCAAACGATTTTTCTCAAGAAAAGCCGATATCGACTGCAAAGACAAATATATCGAAAACCCATGCTTTCATGCTCTTCGAGCAGAGAGTTTCGATACCGGAAGCAGCGAAAAGGATAAAACGTGCAGAATCGACCACAGTGCAATATTTGGTCGAATACATTAAAGAGCGAAATATTAAAAATCCTCACCCATGGGTCGATGCCCGAACATTTATAATTGTTTCAAACGCAGCACAAAAACATGGCTGCGAAAAGCTAAAACCCATTTTCGAGTTTCTGAACGGCCAGGCAACCTACGACCAAATCCGAATAATCCTTGCCTGCCTTGGCGAGATTCACTAATCTCTATTTTCATTATTAAGCAATTGCGAAGCAATATTAGGTATATTACCTATGTCGCAGATACAACCTCCGGGGTATTTTTCACACAAATAACTCAAAAAAAGTTATTAAAAGAGTTACGAAAAGAAATAATCATTATTTTAAGAAAATTGTTCAGCGATTTTCCTGGATGATATATACTATATAAATTGTAAAGGAATGCTATTATCGAAAGTTTCATTTACTCTTAAGAGAAGGATTAAATAGTTGTGACACAGGTAAATGCAGGACGCAAAATACTATTAAAGCAGCTAATGATGAGACGGGTTTTATTAGCTCTGCTGCCCTGTGTTGCCGGGAGTATTTATTTTTTCGGATGGAGAAGTCTTTTCATTATTATTTGGGCAGGCTTGATTGGATTTTTCACAGAATTAATCTTCACACGTCTTCGCAAAAAACCCGTTAGTGAAGCTGTTTTTGTAACAACTACAATATTCTCTCTTATCATGCCTCCCACTGTTGGCATCCACGTCCTGACGATTGGTGTTATCTTTGCGGTTATGTTCACAAAAGAAATTTTCGGAGGTTACGGCAAAAATATTTTTAATCCTGCATTGGCAGGCAGATGCTTTGTTTACGTGTGTTTTCCAATCGCATTGACGTCAACGTGGGCACCAGCCGCTGATGGTCCATGGGGTGCCTTGAGAATGTGGTCCACTGCAAATGCTCCCGATGCCATAACCGGCGCAACACCAATGGCAAATATTAAATCGGGCAAGCTTTCTCTAAGTTCAGGTGAACAGGCTGTAAATAAAATACCTTTCGATATACCTGAAGGCCGGAATATTCTATTAAGCAAAACAGCTCTGCTTAAAAATTTACTTACAGGCAGAATCAGTGGCACAATGGGCGTTACAAGTGCAATTTTAATTTTAATCGGTGGGATGTATTTATTTAAAACCAAAACCGCCAGCAGAACTGTTATTCTTTCACTAGTTATATCTTATACCATTTTGAACCAGGTATTGTACTGGTTTGGAGTGCATCCCGTACCGCAAGCCTGGATTGCTGTTCTCGGGGGGGGATTTTTGTTCGGAGCTTTTTTCATGGCTACGGACCCGATCAGCGCGCCACGCACCGAACAGGCCAAAATATTATATGGAATTATCATTGCACTTTGTACAGTCGTTATCAGGAACTTTTCCATCTTTAACGGCGGCTTAATGTTCTCGATATTGATAGGCAACATGTTTGCGCCGACACTGGATAATACAGTTCATTATTTCAAAGATAGAAAAAAGAAACAGCCGGAGAAAGCACAATGAAAGAAAAACGCTGGTTTCCGGTTATGTATATGTTCATCGTTACGGCGGTTGTCAGCTCAGCAGTGATTGGTTTTTCCCAATATACTCAGGAAAGAGTGCAGGCCAACCAGCAGCGGAATTTCGAGCTTGCTGTGATGAAGGTTTTGCCGGGCATGTATGAACCCAATCTATCCTCAATTGAGCTGCATAATAAGTTCCGTGAGAAGGTTGAAGAGCCGACAACGCAGACCGCAGGAGCTTACGTACTAAAAAAGAACGGTGTAATTCAGGCTTACGCTCTGCCTATTGAGGGGCAGGGTTTCTGGGCACAGATTAAAGCTGTTATTGGAATAGAGCCTGACAGAAGAACAATAACAGGTTTTATTGTTTACCAGCAGAGAGAAACTCCGGGTTTAGGTGCGGAAATTTCGAAAAGAGAATTTACAGATCAGTTTGAAAATCTTGAAATATCAGCTAAGAACAAACCTGTTACCTTTAGAAGGCCGGGCGAAAAATTGCAGGAAGGCCAGGTTCACGCCGTAACTGGTGCAACTCAAACAAGTACAAGACTGGAAAAAATTATTAACGATAGTTTGAATCAATGGCGGGACAAAATAAAGAATCAATAATGGCAAAGGGACAAACGAAACAGCTTGCTTACGAAGGACTTTGGCAGAATAATCCGATTTTTGCACAGGTGCTGGGAATTTGCAGCACGCTGGCTGTCACCAACCTTGTTATGAACACAATCGTAATGTGTGCCGCACTGGTTTTTACATTGTGCTTCAGTGCTTTATCGGTTTCCGTCATCAGGTCTTTTACGCCTCGCAATATACGAATGATGGTCGAGACGCTTATTATCGCTTTTTATGTTATTATTATTGATGTGCTGTTAAAAGCGTACTGGCCGCAGATGTCTGATAATCTTGGTCCTTATGTCGGCCTGATTATTACAAATTGCATTGTGATGGGAAGGTGCGAAGCCTGCGCCAATTCCAATCCGCCATTGAAGGCAATGCTCGATGCCCTTTTCAACGCGCTTGGATATTCCTTTGTTTTGCTGATTATAGCCACATTCCGCGAAGTGCTTGGCATGGGAACGTTTTTAGGTTTTAATGTACCTTATTTCAGCAGCTCGTATTGGGACAAATGGATAATTATGGTGATGCCGCCTGGTGCATTTTTTATGCTTGCGATAGTTGTCTGGATATTTCGCTCGATCCAGATGTCACGGGAGGAAAAGAAAAAATGAATCTTATGCCTGAATTCTCACATGCTTTAATCGTTTGTATATCCGCTATTTTTACACAGAACATTTTGCTGAGCTATTTTCTCGGCCTGTGTCCTTTTATAGGATGCTCGCGCGAGACCAAATCTTCCATAGGACTTGGCGCCGCTGTAATTTTTGTAATGACCTGCACTTGCGCATTGAACTGGCTGGTTTATCATCGAGTGCTCGAGCCATTGCATTTGGAATATTTCCGTTTTATTATGT
>CAYSHS010000412.1:0-3252 GCA_964430845.1 uncultured Pirellulales bacterium
ACGGAACAGCTTTCGATATTGCAGGCAAAAATATTGCTGACCCTTCCAGCATGAAATGCGCAATCACAACCGCAATACAAATGGCAAAGACAAAAAAATTTCAGGCTGAGTTTCAAGTTAATATTTAAACAGGCAAATAACGAAATAACAATTCATTACGAGCCATGAGATAATGCAAACTAAGAGTCAAATCCGTCAATTACTCGAGTCATCGGGTATTCGGCCTAACAAGCACCTTGGCCAGCATTTTTTGATAGACCTGAACCTGATGCGTCTGCTTGTCGATTCTGCTGATGTTCAGAAGAAAGACGTCGTTCTCGAAGCAGGCTGCGGTACCGGCTCTTTAACTTCTATGCTGGCGGAAAAAGCAGGCTGGATTATTGCAGTCGAGCTGGACCATAATATTTTCAAAATTGCCGAAAAACAGCTTTCGGAATTAAAGAATCTTGATTTGCTGAACATCGATATCCTCGAAAATAAAAATACACTCAGTGACAAAGTGACAAGCTTATTGTCACATGCTCACAGGAATTTTCCGGGTCACATTCTGCTGATAGCAAATCTTCCATATAATGTAGCATGTCCTGTGATGATGAATTTGATTACAGGGCAGATGAAAGCTGACGGTATGTTTGTCACTGTTCAAAAAGAGGTGGCTGATAGAATGAAAGCACAGCCTGGCAGCTCTGAATATGGTGTTTTAAGTATTATTATGCAAGCCGCCGGTGATGTAGAAATTATAAGGATTCTCAGGCCGAGCGTTTTTTGGCCCGGGCCGCAGGTCGATTCGGCAATGGTTAAGTTTATCAGCAGTAAAATAAAAAACGACCGAATTTCCAGTATGGAGCTTTTTGTGAAAATAGTGCATCTTTTTATGAATCATAGACGTAAAACTCTTAATGCATGCAGCAGGCTCGATGAAGCGAGAATTATCGGCATTAATGACTGGGAGAACGTTTTTAAACAATGCTCAATCAATCCTCAGCTTCGCCCGGACCAAATTAGCCCTGAAAAATATGTTACTATCGTGAATTATATTGAAAGAACCAAGTAAGCTAAAGCAATTTCATAAATTATCCTGGAAAAAAATTTAGTTGATTTTTTTAATCATTATTGTTATCTTTAAAGATTAATAGTGATAATTTAATGCTATGAATGCCCCGGCAAGGTATTATGATGCCATAAAGTGCGTTCTACAGAAGAGTCGGCGAAAGGATTGTCGGAAAAAAGGAGATGATGCCATGAATAAAAGAGCATTTACACTTATCGAATTATTAGTCGTTATTGCAATTATTGCTGTATTAATGGCAATCATAATGCCGGCACTGCAAAAGGTTAAGAAACAGGCACAGGAGATTGTTTGCAGGTCGAACCTTAAACAATACGGGATAGCCGGGAATATATACCTGGACGATTTTGACCAGAAATTTCCCGATCCGCAGAGGTGGTTATATATTAATACACCTTTTATTGAGGATTGCGGCTGGCATGATGCATCGAAAATACCGGACGGAGCGTTCTGGTACTATATGAAGAATATGGATGTTCATATGTGTCCCACTTTTTATTCTTTGGCGAAAAGTTACGGTCCCTCACATCCGAATCACGATCCAAAGATACCCATCGACCCGCAGTATAGTTATAGTATGAACTTTTATCTTGGTCCATTAGCTGCATATGGCAACGGTACCAATGATTTTAAGCTTTCAGTAAAGAAAGCTATGGATGTTAAGCAGCCGTCTAAAATAATATACTTTACTGAAGAAAACTTATGGACGATAGAAGGTCTTAGCAATTATTGCCTGAATAATAATATTTTTTACACTTCGAAAGATATTATCTATGATTGCCTCGCGACGTATCATCAAGCCCAGGGCAGCAATATAAATACAGGCATTGCAAATATAGTTTTCGTTGACGGGTCTGTCGGTACGGGACATGCCGAGGAGAGCTATCAGCTCGCCTTACCTAAGAGATAAAATATGCCGGTTTAATTCCTCTTCTGTGGATGTGTCATGGGCATCTTGCCCATGAATATACAGCATAGATTAATAAGAAGAGCAACAGCATGAAAAATACCATTGCCAACCACATTACAATACGTTGTATTTTGTGAATTGATTTTTCTCTACTTTAGTCACTTCCATTTTATTTACGGATTATACATGCTTTCAGTTTGAAATTACACATCAATTACCTAAAATTTCCGCTATATCTTTATCTACGTTTCCTGTGGATTTTATGTTGTATTTTTCCACAAGCAGATTCAACACGTTCGGGCTTAAAAAAGCAGGCAGACTTGGGCCAAGCCTTATATTTTTTATTCCCAATTGTAGCAGTGTGAGCAGGATTGCAACAGCTTTTTGCTCATACCATGAAACAATCATTGAGAGCGGCAGATCATTAACGCCGCAATTAAACGCTTCAGCCAGTGCAGTCGCGATTTTAATGGCAGAATAGCAATCGTTGCATTGTCCTGTATCGAGCAGGCGGGGGATTCCGTCAATATTACCGTAATCCCGTGCGTTTAACCTGTATTTTCCACATGCTGCTGTTAATATCACGCAATCACCAGGTACTTTTTCTGCAAATTCGGTAAAGTAGTTGCGTCCCGGCTTGGCGCCGTCGCAGCCACCGATGAAAAAGAAGTGCCTGATTTTACCTGCTTTAACAGCTTCGATGATTTTGTCTGCGAGAGAAAGCACGGCTGTATAGTGGAATCCTGTGCTCAATGTGCCCTGAGGATTATCTTGCAATGGCGGCTGGGATAGAGCTTTTTCGATAACTTCGCTGAAATCCCTGTTCTTTATATGTTTTACTCCTGCACATCCTGCTATGCCGCATGTGAAAATTCTTTCTATGTAGGACTTTTTCGGAATCATAATACAGTTCGTAGTAACCAGAATCGAGCCTGAAAATTCATCGAATTCGGTTCTCTGGTTCTGCCATGCTGTGCCGTAATTTCCGACCAGATGCTTGAATTTTCTCAGTTCGGGATAACCATGAGCGGGAAGCATTTCACCATGAGTGTAAATATTGATTCCTTTGCCTTCTGTTTGTTTGAGTAATTCGTAAATGTCCAGCAGGTCATGTCCCGTAACAATAATACCCGGCCCTGCTTTTGTGCCGCTTGTGATTGTCGCTGGAGTTGGATTGCCGAATCTTGACGTATTTGCGTCGTTAAGCAATTGCATAACGCGAAGATTCATTTCGCCTGCTTTCAAAACCAGCTCAAGGTAGCGATTCAGGTCA
>CAYSHS010000413.1:0-3248 GCA_964430845.1 uncultured Pirellulales bacterium
TTACGCCGCTCGACCATAATTATCTCGAATTCGGAAAGGATTTCGAGCAAAGATTTGTCTCGCAGCGCAAGGACGAAGACAGGAGTATCGAGCAAACGCTCGACATGGGATGGGATGTTTTGAGGTCTCTGCCTGTCGAGGAATTACACAGAATTACTGATGAGGAAATTGAAAAATTCTACGGGAAATAACAGGTAACGATTATGACGCAACTGCATTATGCACCTACGAAAACGAATTTACTGCGTTTGAAAAACGATTTGAATTTTGCAAAGCAGGGATACGAGCTTCTCGACCAGAAGAGAAACATCCTGATTATCGAGCTTCTGTCGCTTGTCGATCAAACTACCGACCACCAGACAAGAGTCGAAGAAGCTCTCGTGAAAGCGTACCAGGCGCTCGAGGAAGCTGTTCTTGATATGGGCAAGCTCAAAGTGCAGTATCTTACAGGCGCAGTGAATATTTCCACTGACATAGTAATTCGTTCACGGAGAGTGATGGGAGTAAGCCTGCCTGTTGTGCAAACTGAATTTAAGGAGAAGCCTCCATATTATAGTCCTATGGGTACAAGTTTCTGGATAGACTCTTCGATCATCTTTTTTAAGGAAGCCTTAAATTTACTTGGCAGATTATCCGAGTTGAAAATATCCGTATTGCGTCTTGCAAACGAAGTAAAAAAAACGATTAGGAAAGTTAACGCCCTCGAGAAAATCGCTATTCCCGACCTGGAAGAAACTGTTCATTTTATTCAAAGCAGGCTCGAGGAAAATGAACGCGATATGTTTGTTCTAATGAAAATGGTTAAAAGTAACCTCGAAAGCAAAAGAGGTAATAATGAGTTCTGAAAAAGTTAAGTCAGGCATACCCTGTACCAGAACGGTTCAGGGCATACTTAAAGAAAGAAAAAAATTTCTGGAGAACAATCGTGAGTAAACCCATCAAAAAAATAATGGTTTATATCGACGGAACAGAACAATCCATTACAGCCGCACAATATGCGATATGCCTGGCTTCCTTCTCCGGCGCCGAGCTTATCGCCCATTATGTGATAAATACCAAGGCGATGGAAGACCTGCTCAAGGCCAGAATATTCCTTCAGGATGAGGAGGTTGAATACGAGCATGATATGGAAGCTGATGCCGAGCGCTATCTGAACTATGTAAATGAGCTTGCGGCTGCAAAAGGAATCACGGTCATAAAAAAGACCGGCAGTGGAAGTGTGAGCAAGGAAATCGTGGATTCCGTCAGGCAGGAGGATGTTGATGTGCTTATTGTTGGTGAATTGTCGCATATCAGGAGCAGGAGAGATGAGTTTTACGACGAAACAGAGAGAGCAGTACGCTCCGTGCCATGCTCTGTCATTATAGTAAAAGACCCGGAAAGAGTCTGGGAATTATACGAATCGTTAGTATAAAAATATTCTTATGATTTTAAAATATAGATTGACCGATATATTAAATATTTGATATAATAAACTTTTTTAAAATACGGCAATGAATTTTGCAGAAGTATCAATAAAGAACGAAATAACACGACATGTCATTATCCAGAGGGCACGTTTAAGTGTTGCAGAAGCAGGAATGCAGGAGAATGGTTACATGGCTTTAATTGATTTGGTTGTAGAAAAGATTGTAAAAATACCTTTGGAATCGACAGACAAACCCGATGTGATACGTGAGCTTGTGAAGGTTCTCAAAGATGCAGGAGAAATAGACGATTACGATGCCGCTCTCAAGGCGGTTCAGGACCGAGAAGATAAACAGAGCACAGGCTTGACAGATGGAATTGCAATTCCTCATGCGAAAACAGCCGCCGTAAAGAGCTTAAAGCTTGCGATAGGAATTTCACCCGAAGGAATAGATTTCGATTCGATGGACAAGCAGCCCTCGAAACTGTTCTTCCTTTTATTGGCTTCACCCGGCATGTCAGGTCCTCACGTGGAGGCACTCGCAGAAATAGCCAGGCTATCCCGCTCAAAGGCACTCTGCAAAGCCTTAGTAAACGCCGAAAACGCCAATGAAGTAGTAGAGCTATTAGCCGGCGATTAGATTTTCACCGCAAAGTTCGCAGAGATAAGCAATCTTGGCCGCAAAAAGGTACAGGAACCACAAAAAATTATCCTCAGAAAACACAGATTTTAAAACGCTAAGACGCAAGTATTCTATATTCTTTTTCCAGACACAGAGCATAAGGACAAAGAGCATAAGACTTATGCACTTTTTTCTCTGAAAGTTCAATGACCTTTACGCTGAAAAATACTTCTTTTTAATAAACAAACGATTCTGCTTGCCTAGCCAGACTTCGGCGAGCTCTGTCGAGACGATGCTTCATTTCATTCAGCATGACAAAAGCAGGATTTTTGGTTTGGGTACAAAAAAAGAAATCCTCGGGCTTTTGAAAAGGGCCGAGGATTTCGGATTATACAAATTCTATTACAGACTATTAATCTGCGTAGGGATTATATTTGATTTCGCCTGTTTTCTGGTCGCGGGAATAGTGCTTGAAGAACTCCCATGCGATTTTTCCGTATTCGGGATACAAGGCATGTTGAAGGTTCTCGGTGTAAGACAATGCGACCATTGGTACGCCGTTGTCATCATTGATGTACCAGCGATGAGTATTGTATTCGCCGTTGCTTAAAATGCGAATCATTCTATCGGCTTTGAAACCGCATATCGGGTACTTTTCGAAATCGTATTCAATTGTTTTCATGCCGTTGTAATCGAGGAACAAATTGAGCTGGCTCTGGTATCCGGTTGCGATATGTTCGTTGACCTGGTCGAATGCGCCGCCTAAATCGAATGAAGAAGTGGTGAACATTACAGGTAAACGTGCTTCCTTTAACTTCGCCTGTTGTTCGGCTGAGCCGGTATAACCTGCGGCTGCCATTGGTACCGCCGCGGCAAACAATGACGGTTCACCGTTGATGGCTTGTAAGGTTGCGCCTCCGCCCATCGAGTAGCCCAGGACATATACACGCGATGGATCCAGTGCCGGATATTTTTTGAGCATGTATTTCACTAATAGAGGCAGGTTTTGAGTTAACTGGCCCGTGCTCTGACTATCGGATGCGACTATTGAGAAACGCTCGGAGCCGGCTAACGGGAGAATACCGATTTCTTCTGTGAACTGGCGAGGGTCATCTCCGCCGCCGTGATTTGAGAGAATCAACGGAATAGTTTTTTGAGGTACTGTATTGTTGAGAACTTCTTCGGGTACATATTCGAACCATGTCATGTTCTGGACAG
>CAYSHS010000414.1:0-3244 GCA_964430845.1 uncultured Pirellulales bacterium
AGTGAGGGCATCAATATAGTCCCCCTGAATGTTGTTTGGAATATCAGATTGATCTTTTTCTTTCATTTAGTTCTCTTCCATTAAAATCTGTGCACAACATAACAATTTCTAAACCTCACAAGCTCTTACCTCTTAAAATATGAAATAATATTTATAACAAGCATTTTCTTTTTCTCAATTTTCATAAGAAATCTGTGTTAATCCTGTAAATCCGTGTCTAATTTTTCAGAAATATTTTCTTAGTCGCGTGAAATGGGAGGGCGAAATGCTTAAACCTCCAAGCTTTTCGACGATCCGGATTCAATCGCGGCCGTCTTTATATCTCTATAATCTTGAAAAATATCTTTTATTGAATAAAATAGAGTTAGTCAAGAAGAAAAATCAAATATTTATTTGATTTTTTGTGATTCGTGGCTTGTGACTCGTGGCTCGTTTATAGATTCCAATCCTATTCGGCTTCGCTTATGGCAGGTTTTTTGCGGCTGTGTATTTTCTATTTTGGTGTGCTTAGCACACCCTACATTTTATAAAAAAAATCCGTGTAAATCCTGTGTTAATCTGTGTCTGAAAAATATTTGATTTTTTGCTTAAAAAGGCTTATATTATGATGTTGGCTTGTCAAGGAGTTAAGATGAAGTTTACGAAAATGCAGGGTATTGGCAACGACTATGTTTATGTCGATTGCTTTAGTGAAACTGTCGAGCAGCCGGAACAGGCTGCTCGATTAATCAGTGACAGGCACTTTGGTGTCGGCGCGGATGGTCTGATCCTGATCGGGCCTTCGCAAATTGCTGATGTGAAGATGCGGATTTTTAACGCGGACGGCTCGGAAGCCGAGATGTGCGGCAATGGGATAAGATGTGTCGCAAAATATACTTACGAACATAAATTAGCTGAGCCTGGAGAGAGTTTTGCAGTTCCCGGACAGGCAACATTCCCGACATCTCTAAACATCGAGACAGGTAATGGAATATTAACAGTCGGGCTTTTAACAGATGATACAGATAATGTAAACCAGGTTTGTGTGAATATGGGACAGCCCGTTTTAACAGCCCAGGAAATACCTGTGAACCTTGAAGGCGACAAAATCGTCCAGCATCCCATAGAAATCCTGGGTCAGGAATTATTGATGACCTGCGTATCTATGGGAAATCCTCACGCCGTGTTTTTCTGCGACAATGTCGAACAGATTGAGCTTGAGAGAATCGGGCCTGTTATAGAAAATCACCCACTTTTTCCGAACAGGGTCAACGTTCACTTTGTAAATATAAACACTCCCACTGAATTCACAATGAGAACATGGGAAAGAGGGAGCGGAATCACTCTTGCCTGCGGCACAGGTGCCTGTGCCTGCTGTGTCAGCTCTGTTCTTACAGGACGTCAGGAACGTGTATGCACTGCACATTTACCGGGAGGAGACCTAAATCTAAACTGGTGCAGAGATGATAATTGTGTCTATATGACCGGCCCGGCTGTCGAAGTTTTCCAGGGAATATGGCCTGAAAAACAGGTTTAAATTCCTTTTT
Source organism: uncultured Pirellulales bacterium (assembly GCA_964430845.1). Classification (GTDB taxonomy): domain Bacteria; phylum Planctomycetota; class Phycisphaerae; order Sedimentisphaerales; family Anaerobacaceae; genus JAFGPS01. The sequence continues at coordinate 1,527 of CAYSHS010000414.1, forward strand.
TTATTTTTCCCACTAAATATACTGCTTCTTCTGTCCGAAAAAATAAACAGAAATGTTGAAAAATTTCAACATAAATGCTTGACTTTGTAAATATATTATTTACTATTTTAACTATGAGCATTATACAAATGCCAATATTGGGTATATTGGCAAAAATGAATTCTGTAAATATTTAAAGTTTATGAGAAATAAAAACATTCTTATTATAGATGACGACAAAATCATACTCGATTCCCTTTGTGATTTTCTTTCGAGTGAAGGCTTCGAGACTGATGGAGCCGAAACCTTTAAAACGGCATTATCCAGGCTTGAGAAGAACCACTACAACCTTGTAATAACAGATATTAATCTGCCTGACGGGAACGGCCTCGAAATACTGGATATAATCAAAAACAACTACCCTCAAACAGTTGCAATTGTCATAACAGGTTACGGTACTATCGAAAGTGCGGTAACATCAATAAAACGCGGTGCGCATGATTACCTAACAAAGCCAATTATCGACGATGAGCTTAGAATGGCAGTCGCCAGGGCAATCAACCAGCAATCATTGATGAGTGAAAACGAGCGTTTGCGCATCCAGCTCGAGAGAAAATTCAGTATCGAAAATATAATCAGCCAGGACTATAAAATGGCGAAAATCTTCGAGCTTATCGAAGCAATAGCAGATACAAAGGCAACCGTATTAATGGCCGGACCATCAGGTACCGGAAAAAGTATGCTGGCACGCGCGATACATCATCGTTCAGGCAGACGAAACAAACCTTTTGTCGAGGTAAGCTGCGGTGCATTGCCCGAAACATTGCTGGAAAGCGAGCTTTTCGGTCATACAAAAGGCTCCTTTACCGGCGCAGTAGCTAATAAGGAAGGAAAATTTTTAGCCGCTGATGGCGGCACGATTTTCCTCGATGAAGTTTCTAATGCTTCAGCCGCACTTCAGGCAAAACTTCTCAGGGTGCTCGAAGCAAGACAATTTGAGCCGGTGGGAAGCAACAAAACGACTACTGTTGATACGAGAATTATACTTGCCTCCAATAAAAACCTGGCACAGGAAGTCCAGAGAGGAAGATTTCGTGAAGATTTATATTATCGGATCAATGTTATAATAATTGATTTGCCTCCATTATGTGATAGAGTAGGTGATATACGCCTGCTGGCAGGGCATTTCCTTAAAATATATGGCTCACAGAACAACCGGGAAAAATTCGGAATTACAGACGAAGCGATGCAGTATCTCGAGCGTTATTCATGGCCCGGCAATGTTCGTGAGCTGGAAAAAATCATCGAGCGAGCCGCACTTCTTGGCAAAGGACGATTCATCAGCGCAGACGACCTGCCTGATATAATAAAGCTGGAAAAGAGCAGCAAACAAAAAACTTATACGAAAATGAGTCTTAAAGATGCACTTGCTGAACCTGAGAAAAATATTATTCGACAGGCACTGGAAGCAAATCACTGGAATCGCCAGGAAACTGCAAAAGCACTCCAGATTAATCGCACAACTTTATTCAAAAAAATGAAACACTACGGCCTATACTCCGAAGCAGAGAAGCTCGGCTTAGTTTGAAATTCAACTATCTATAGAAAAGTCATATAACATGGTTAAAAAATTTGTTTTCACACCTGAAAAAGCTTATTTTTTTAAAATAAAAGCACCCCTGCTTTTTGCGGAGGGAGGGGAGAAGGAAGAGAAAGCAGGGGCTAAAAATGAAAAAGCT
>CAYSHS010000415.1:0-3242 GCA_964430845.1 uncultured Pirellulales bacterium
CCTCGAAGCCAAAAAACAGCTTAAAATGATTGGCGAAAAACCTGATATTATTATTGGCTGTGCCGGCGGCGGCAGCAATTTCGCTGGTCTATCATTCCCGTTTGTTGCAGATAAAATAAATGGTGACGATATTACGATTATCCCAGTCGAGCCGACTGCGTGCCCGACAATGACACGAGCACCTTTCGTATATGATTTTGGTGACACGGCATGTACAACGCCGCTTTTGGCTATGCATTCGTTAGGACATTCGTTTGTGCCGCCGCCAATACATGCCGGCGGTTTGCGTTATCACGGCATGGCGCCGCTCGTCTGCCAGGCAATCGTGGAAGGCTTGTTGCAGCCGCGTGCATATCATCAGTTACAATCCTATGAAGCTGCTATAACATGGTCAAGAACAGAGGGCTTTATTCCGGCTCCCGAGACCAGCCAGGCAATAGCTGCGGTTGTTGATGAAGCCAAAAAAGCAAAAGAAGAAGGAAAAGAAAAGGTAATTTTATTCAACTATAGCGGCCACGGACTGATGGACCTTACCGGTTATGATGCGTATCTTTCAGGAAAACTCACAGATTACGAGCTGCCTGATGAAGAAATGAACAAATATCTAAAAGAGCTTGAAAATCTGCCCAAAGCAGAAATGCGAAAAAGTGGTAAATGGTAATACATTTTTTTGTTGACATCTTAAACGAAAATATGGAAATTTGTAACGTAATGAAGTAATGAATAATTGAAAGGAGACTATTATGAAAAAGATGTTTTTAGCAGGCTTTGCAATGTTATTTATAGCAGCCGCGATAAGCTACGCCCAGCCTATGGAACCGACAACTGAACCGGTTATTAAAGGAACACTGGACTTATCGTTTACCAGCAAGTATGTCTGGAGAGGTTTCAATGTTTTCGGGTCAAAATCAGCGATTCATCCATCCATTGACCTGTTTAGTCCGGACACAAATATCGGCTTCAATCTGACTGTACACAGGGCAAATTCTGATGGATATGAAACTTTCGAGCGATGGGACTATAACCTGTATTATCTTGTAAAGCTGTTCGCGGGCGAACCGACGGAAGTTGATTTCAGATTTGGTTATGTTTATTACAATTTCCCACAGCAGAGCAGCCATACAAGAGGAGGCCATCCTGCATATTTGGGTGATCCGAATTTTAGTCTCGATGACGGTACTTATGACCTCCAGGAAGTACATATGATTGTGATTTTGCCGAAAATTTTACAGATTGACGGTTTAGTACCATCGTACGCACTGGTAAAACTCTGGCCTTCAAACGAAGGTACTGTTGTAGGAGCATATTCACCTACGGGAGGAACAGCTTCAGGATTTGCACATATTTTTATGCTCGATTATGCACTACCTTATGTCTGTCCCTTTACAGGTATTGACAGGAAACTGAATCTGCATTCGGAATTCGTTTATAACGATGGTGTATCTCCTACCGGCTCGAATGTTGACCATGACTGGTCGAATGCTGTCTTTGGTGCTACAACTTCTTACGAGCTTCTTGATAACCTGTTCCTTACCCCGGGTTTCTTTTACCAGTCAACATGGGACAAATCTGTTAATCCCAACGGCGATGAATACTGGGGCTCGTTGTCTCTATCCTACAAATTTTAATCTGCAGGGTTGATAAAAAATAACTTACATAAAGGGCTGGTTTATTGAGAATCAGCCCTTTTTTTATAACTTATGATTGTCCTGATAAATTCAAACAGAATGTCGCCGCCAATCGCACCTATTGGACTCGATTACATCGCCGCTTCTGCAAGAAAAGCAGGTATTGAGGTTGAGCTTCTTGACCTTTGCCTGGCAGATAATCCTGATGCGGCGATGAAGAATTATTTTTCCGGGAATAATCCTGAGCTTATCGGCGTTACTTTTCGAAATGCTGACGATTGTTTTTGGCCCAGTGCAGACTGGTTTCTGCCCGACCTGAAAAACACGATCGAAAAAATAAGAAGCTTAACCAATGCTCCGATTGTTCTCGGAGGCATAGGATTTTCCATATTCGCCAGGCCTGTATTTGAGTACACAGGTGTTGATTTCGGGATATGCGGCGATGGTGAAACATCGACAGTCGAATTGGTTCGGCAATTGCGAGATACCAGAAACTTCGCAAACGTTCCGGGACTTTTATGGCGAAATAACAATAAAGTACTAGAAAATCCTCCTTCCTGGCCGGAACCGGTATCATTGGGTGCGGCACGAGATTTCATAGATAATCCGGCTTATTTCAAACGAGGAGGTCAGTGCGGCATAGAGACCAAGCGAGGCTGCAATCGCAACTGCATTTATTGCGCCGATCCATTGGCCAAGGGAACAAAACTTCGGCTGCGTAATCCTTCCGAAGTTGTTGATGAAATACAGTCCTTACTCAACCAGAAAGTCGATGTCCTGCATATCTGCGATTCTGAGTTTAACCTGTCATATAGTCATGCTTTGGACGTCTGCATGGAAATCAATAAACGCCCTCTTGGCGGAAAAATCAGGTGGTACACATACATGTCCCCTTCTCCGTTCGATGCAGAGCTTGCAAAACAAATGGCTCAGGCCGGATGTGTTGGAATCGATTTTACAGGCGACTCAGCCTGCGAATTAATGCTGAGGACTTATAACCAATCTCACAGCAGAGACGACCTGGCCACAGGAGTGAAACTATGCAGGGAAAATGGAATAGCTGTTATGATAGACCTTTTATTAGGCGGTCCCGGGGAAACGCCTGAAACAGTTAAAGAAACGATTGATTTCATAAAGAAAATAAATCCCGACTGCGCTGGTGCTACACTTGGCATGAGAATATATCCCCGAACTGCTATGGAAAAATATGTCATTGAGCAGTTGTATAGAGGAAATTATGCTTCTATCAGGCGAAAATATATCGGCCCGCTGAATTTACTTATGCCGACTTTCTATATTTCAGAGCAATTAGGAGAAAAATCCGCCGAGCTGGTTAAGGACTTAATTGACGGTGACAAGAGATTTTTCGAGCCGGCCGGAGAAGATGCGTCAGATTATAACTACAATGATAACACCCCGCTGATAAATGTTATAGAAAACGGCGCACGCGGTGCTTTCTGGCACATTCTGCATCAACTACGTCAATAATTTTTTATTTTAAAAAGGATAAAATTATCATTTATCTGATTATAAATATGGAACTCTATAATTCCCCGGCAATGGAGTGACCAAATTCTGTTTAGCCCAAACATTCCATTCATTATCAAGTCTGGT
>CAYSHS010000416.1:0-1490 GCA_964430845.1 uncultured Pirellulales bacterium
AACTAATGTTCGATTAGATTGAAGGATCCAGGATTCAGAATCCAGAATAATTTTATTATACTGGATTCTGAATCCTGGATCCTGTATTCTTTTTTCTATGTAAATATTGTTTCCTTAAAATCATAATCAACTGCATATTGCAACCGGGAGCAATGACATCGAACCAGTAGAATACGATATCATCCAGTGAGATTTACGCCATAGTGGCAGCTGTGAGGAAAGATTCTAAACCAGATAGTGGATCTGAGACAGCAGCGCGTACCGGGATTGATGGTAGCCAAAACAGCTATGAAAGCTACAACAGCCAGTTGCAACTGAAGGGAGTGGTAGCGAAACAGCAAAATATGACATTACACGGTGTGGTTGGCGGCCAGGGTGGGAACTGCGAAGGAAGGTTGCAAACGTTAAAAAAAGATCAAGGGCATTGAAGTCAATATTCTATGATTTAGTAAACCCTCCGGATGATGTGATTCAAATAATGATTCCAGGCATTTTTTCTAAATTGTTTGTCTTGACAAGGTCGAAGCCGGAATTTTTCGTTGATTTTTCCTGGATTCATCAGGTTCCTTAGAAGGATTTCTAAAACTCGAAATTCGGCCTGATATAATTTTTATAATTCAGATACTTCCTTTACCTTAAGACCAGTTATTTTTGATATAAGACCGATATCTAAACCCTCTTCTTTCATTCTCTTCGCTAATAATAGTTTTTCCTGTTCAATACCCTGCTCAACACCCTGTTCAATGCCCTGCTCAATCATTTTTTTATCTCTCTCTTTTAATGCTGTTTCAAACATAATCTTTACCTCCATTAAATTTTCAATTTGTTCATTAAACCCTTCGGCTTCCCAATTTTGTTTTGTAGTCTGAAATAGATTATTCAGCCATCGCTTAAATAATAGAATTAAGTCCGGTTGTTCTTTTTCCAATAACTTAATAACATTCTGGAATTCATCTCTTAATTCTTCCGGGTTACTTTTTTCTACATAGAAAATGGCAGATACAGCGTTTTCTATTCTCAATAAAACCTCTTTCGGGATTTCATTTTCTATAATTTTATAATAACTGAGATGAGGAATATATTTTCCCGGAATAGAAGATTGAATCAAATCCTGCATATTTGTACTGGCTGTCCATTTTTCTTCACCATTGTAAAGCATGACAGGAAACGCAGCCGGTATAGTGTTTCCTGTCACAGTATTTGATAAGAACTCGTAAAATTCCGCTAAATAACGATTTATTCGTATTGCCATATACTTATCTACCGTGGACTGGAACTCTATGAGCAGGTAAATATATGCTTCATTATCTTTATAAGTTATCTTATATATTATATCAGATTCTTTTTCTTTAAAATCATCAGTAATAAATGATTTATCCATTCTTTCAAGTGAAGAAAAATCAAGATTTTTAATAAAATCTTCATGGATGAAGTAAAGCAGTAATTCTTTCACAATAACAGGATGAGAAAATAGCTTTTTATACCTTTTG
>CAYSHS010000416.1:1500-3226 GCA_964430845.1 uncultured Pirellulales bacterium
ATGGACACTTGCAATAAAAATATCATAGCATAATTGATTATAATAATCAATATTCAAAGAATCCCTTAATATACTATGCTTGATGTTACTTATTTATAATGCTAAGATTGGTGGATAAATGATGAGGCAAAGAATACTTTCGATTCTAATATCTCTCTTCCTCCTCCTCTCCGCATTCACATTCGCCCAGAGCGACTCCCATTATGACGCCGGTCTGAACCTGCCCTTTAACCGGAAGGCAGGGGATGTGAATCCTCAAACCGGTAATCTGACCATCAGTGTTACCGACCTGAGCCTGCCCGGCCGGGCCGGCATGAATTTCAGCTTCAGCCGGGTCTGGTCGCTCAACCAGTCCAATGCCTATAACATGAACCGGAGCAGCGATGACGGCCATAATTACCTGTCCGACGATACGACCGACCGGTTCAACCACCTGGGGACCGGCTGGAACGCTTCGCTTCCCTATATCTTTTCTCTGGAAAACACGCCTTCTTCGGTAAAGAACCTCTCCTTTGGCGGTAATGTCTACGAGCTGGATACAAATTCCCTGGCTATCAATACAAATAAGGAATCCAACATCAAGGGCTACGATTTATTGGACCTTCGTGTCTATTCCGGGATCTGGGGTTCCGAAGTCAGTTATGGCGTTTTTGAAACCGATACCGGTTTGAGTATTCTTGATGATCTTCCGGTAGAGATTACCGATACCTCAACAGACTTAAGCGAATATGTACTGATACTTAAAGACAACAGCCGCTATTATTTCCGGCCCGACGGCAAACTCATGATGCAGCAGGCAGCTGTGAGGAAAGGTTGTAAATCAAGTACTAGAGTTGAGTCAGCAGCGCGTACCAGGATTGAAGGCTTTATAACAGCTATGAAAACTGAAGCAGGGAGTTGAAATCGGGGGCTTTGGTATCGAACTTGCAGGCTATACCACCTTTTTATCAGTCAGACGCCAGGATTGTAATTGTGAGGGAAGGTTGCAAACCAGCTGGTGGATTTGTAGCAGAGTAAACCAGGAGTGACGGTTTCAAGACAAATATGCAGACTAAAACACCAGGCTGCAATTGGGGACTGTGGCATCGATCCGGTAAGATATGACATCATCTCATGTGATTGGCACTAGTGTGGCAGTTTTATAGTAAGCATGCGCATCAATGATTAAATCCATGACAGTAGGGCGAACCGGGAGTGATGGTAGCCTAAACAGCTATGAAAGCTACAACAGCCGGTTGCAGCTGAAGGGCGTGGTATCACAACAGTAAAATATGACATTACCCGGAGTGGTTAGCGGCCAGGGTGTCAGCTGCAAAGGGGGGGTGCATGATAGTGAGTGGATCCGGGGAAGCAGCGCTAACCGTGAGTGATGATTTCATAACAGCTATGAAGATTACAACAAAAAGTTGTAGCCGGCGAGAATGGTATCAAATCAGCAAAATGCGACATCATCCAGTGTGGTTGCGCGGAGGTGGCAACCGGGAAGGAAGGTTGCATGCCAGTGAGTGAGTCAGGAAAGCGGCGTTGACAGGGAGTGAAGATTTCATAACAGGTATGCAGGCCGAAACAGTAAACTGCAGCTGGGGGCCGTGGCATCGATCCGGCAAAAATGGTATCATCCTTGTGATTGATATCAGGGCGGCAGCTGCGAATAGAGGTTGCATACCAGAAGTTGTATGATAGTGATCTTAATTAATGATGAAATTCTTTAAAATTCATATAATAA
>CAYSHS010000417.1:0-3218 GCA_964430845.1 uncultured Pirellulales bacterium
GAAAATGTCTTCTATCCGGCGAGAACATACTGCGCCGCTCGAGGAATCTTCGGAGCATGCAGAATAGTGTATCAAATATCGGAACTCCCAATGCCAAAGCAGGTAGTGCCATTCCTACTAAAGCCGAAGATTTCGTTGAACATAGCACACTCGCAGAAGCAATTGTAAAACCTAAAAACAAGCTGCCGCAGTCACCCATAAATATTCTGGCCGGATTAAAATTAAAAAATAAAAATCCAGTGAGACTTCCGAGTAATGCAAGCATTATAACTGCCATAATTACACTGCCGCTATATACTGCAAATATTGCGATGACTCCACAAGCAATGGCAGAAATTCCTGCCGCAAGGCCATCAAGTCCGTCACTGAGATTCACTGCGTTTGTAATACCTACAATCCATAAGATTGTTAAAGGGTAGCTCAAGATACCAAGGTTTAATACCCATTCTTCTGTTATTGCAATTGAAGATATTTTTACTCCTGCAAAGCATAAAGACACAGTTGCAAGTAACTCTGTTAGAAATTTGTATTTAGCGGGTAATCCTTTTAAATCATCAATCAAGCCTATAAAAAATATAAAAGTTGCAGAGCAGAATAGACTTATTAATTGTATTTGATTGTTTCTGAAAGCCTGTCCGATAGAGTTATTTAGGAACAGAACAATAAATATAACCAGCATCGCTGAAATGAAAAATGCCATTCCGCCAATTCTTGGAATCGGTCGTTTATGAACAGTGCGAACGCCAGGACGGTCGATAGCTTTGATACGATGAGCAAATATTATTACTAAAGGAGTAATAATAATCGCCATAAAAAGAGAGCCAAGATATACACTAAGGTATGTTTTCATTTTCAGATTTTAAGGTATGATTTGATTAAATTGCTAAGATATTGTTTCCAATAAATCAGAATCTATTTCAACTATAACACCCTGGCCGAGGATTGTTACTTCGATGACCATGCGTGCTTTTTCATCGTCTCTTTCAATCACAATACCTTCTGTTCCCATCATAGGGCCGGAAGTAATTCTACATCTGCTGCCAATAGCCAGGCGAGGATAGTTATCAATGACTGATTTGGTTAAAATAGCTTTTTCAATATTCATAAGCTCTCCCACAAAAGAATTTTGATCGGCAACTTCTATTACATTACATAAGCGGTTTGTCGATAATGCAGTATAGCGGTCATGCTCTGTACCGCAGAAAAACACGTATGATGTAAAAAGCGGTGACATAATATGGCGTTTTCGGTTGCCTGAAAAGATAATTTTTTCACGCATCGGAAGAAAATAACCTATCCCATAGCTTAGCATGTCCCATGCAAAGACTTTCTCGAAACGTGCTTTTGTATATGCTACCCACCAGGTACCTTTAAGATCGGATAAAGAACGTACTTCGGGAGTTAAAATTGCCGGATTTTCGGATAGTTTCAGCATATTATATTATACTTTCAAATATTAAATGTTACTTGCCTCACGTTCGCGCGCACTCCGTTCTTGTCAGTGCACCTGAAGAATTTTTATTACTCTTTTTTAAGAAATAAGCTTAAAGGCTGGTAATAAGCTTGTTCTTATTAAAAAAATTAAGGTATCGAATTCTTGTCTTCTATGGCATTTGGCAGAACCGACAGCTCTGCAATTAATCTTTCTGCCGCACTAAATTGAGGACTGAATCGCAGGCATATTCGCGCTTCATGAATTGCATCCTGGATATCATCGGTTTCCGCAAGCAGTTTAGCCAGGGCAAATCGCCACTGAACCTGGTTATATTCCAGAGTCAAAGCCTGTCGATAATAGTTGATTGCCTCTTCGTTACGTTCCTCTTTCCTGTAAATATTTGCTAAAGAGGCGTATAAGTTTGCAGATGCATCAGAGGCTGAGCACTTCTCTTGAAGTAAATCAATTATTTTAGTCTGTGTTTTTTCAATTATATCTCTATGCCCCGGCATTTCTGCGAGAATGTTAGCTACCTGACTGAGCCATGTACTATTGTCTCCGGCCAAAGCAATTGCCAGATCAGGCTGATCTACCTGGTTTATATAAACATCGGCAACGCTCTGAAATATTTGGCCGTCAAGTTTTATTGCTCTGCTGAATTTCTCATAAGAGTCATCTATCTGTTCTTCTTCGATATCAAGAAGGCCCGTGATAAAACAGGCTACCGGATCACATGGAGCCAAATAAAAACCTTTTCTTATAAGCTCAATACCGTCAGGATTGTCGAGGATAAATTTTTCCAACTGGCCGACTACACAATATGTTGCCCCGTAGGTCGGACACAGTAAGCGTGTTTTATGAAGCTCATCTACAATGCGCTGAACAAACTGAATTGCCTGTTTGGAGATTATAATTTCACCTGTATTCGGATCACTATTTCGGCTTATAGCCTTCCATCGATAAACGTTAAGCCAGTATTTGTACTTTACATTATCGGGCTGGCAATCACTGGCTGCGGCTGCATTTGAAATCAGGTTACTATATTCCTGGTTGGTTCCCAGCCAGTTTTCTTCTATAAGGACATGCTCACAAGCAAGAGCTTTATTCCAGTGAGCTTCGGCAAGCCTTGCTTTATCTGCACCGATTAACGACCATGTCCAAATCCCTGCAACCAACAATAAAATCAGAACAAAAAGACTCTTTGGACCTTTAATTGATGTGGGAATTTTTATCGGCAGTTTATTGTTTATTTTTAGGTTCGCTAAATTCAATAAGAGAGCACAAAAAACAGCCGATAAAACTGCGTTGGCAGGCAGATGCTGACCGAAGTCACTGAGGCTGTGCAGCATTATGGCTATCAGCCCGAACCCGAGACCATAAGCTGCCGACTGAATAGGTATTGAAACTCTTTTTATATTTCGAATGTAACTCATCCAGGTGAGAGTACCGAATACTACAAGTAAAGCAAAACCCACTATACCAGTCTCTTCTATTGCCTGTGCGTATTCGTTTTCAGCATAAGCTGACAGGCTGGGAATAGTAGAGCGGTCAAACATTGGATAAACAACTTCATGGGTGCCGAGACCTGTACCAAAAAGTGGAAATTTTGTCCACGCAAGTGATATATCTTTTAGTATCTGCCAACGGCCTTCTTCAGCCTCATGTATGTTATGGAGGGTTGCCAACCTGTCATAAACCGCATCAAAACCGATATAAAGTATGCAAATGAATGCTCCGAGTGCTATTAAAACCATTATCCAGCCCTGCCCCCTGAGACGGCTTC
>CAYSHS010000418.1:0-1485 GCA_964430845.1 uncultured Pirellulales bacterium
AGGTCTCTTTCGTGGACCAGAGTAAGTGCATTTCATGTATGACATGCGTCAAAGCGTGTCCATTTACGGCGCCTTTCTGCAATAAGGATGGAAAAGCACAAATCGAAGCCGCCAAGTGTATGGGTTGTGGGCTTTGTGCCGCTGAGTGTCCGGCAAGAGCTATCCAGTTGAATCACTTCGAGACAGACCAGTTCTCGATAATGATTAAAACTTTATTTGCGAAACAAAATAATAAACAAGTTACAAAAATACCCGTTGAAGCAGGTTAAACGTGTCGTGGGCTGGAAGCCCGCGCTACGGAACTTACGACGAAGAAAGAAAAATATGAAATCAGATGTGTTTGAACCTAAAGTATTGGCCTTCTGCTGCCATTATTGTGCATATTCATCAGCGGATTTAGCCGGTTCCATGAGAATACAATATCCGCCGAACGTTCGTATTATACGCACGCCTTGTACAGGCAGACTTGAGACGGAGTTTTTCCTGAAGGCTCTTGAAGACGGGGCCGACGGTGTTCTTATTGCAGGCTGTCTCGAAGGTGGCTGTCACTTTATCGAAGGCAACCTCTGGGCAAAACGAAGGGTAAATTACATTAGAGAAATGTTGTCGGAAATAGGATTTGAAAAAGAACGTCTGCGAATGGTGAACGTTTCAGCCGCAATGGGACGTCCTTTGGCTGATATTATTACAGATATGGTCGAAACAGTTAGGAAATTGGGTCCGAATCCTCTTGGAAAAAACAGTACATCGAAAAAAATGGAGACTGCTTTATGATAGTTGCACAAAGAAAAAAAATACCTGAAATTATGGACATTGTAAAACGGCACGAGAAAATTCTTGTGCTCGGATGTGGGACGTGTGTTACCGTTTGTCTTGCAGGAGGAGAGCGTGAGGTAGGTATTATGGCTTCAGCTTTACGAATGGCTTCCGGGCTTTCAGGCCATCCATTACAGGTTGAGGAGCTGACCATAGAGCGACAATGCGACAATGTATTCATCGAGCAGGCGGCCGAAGCCATCGAAAGAAACGATGCTGTTCTTTCGCTCGGATGCGGTGCCGGAGTTCAGGCATTAGCTGAACGATATAGTCATAAACCTGTTTATGCAGGACTTGATACTGAATTTATCGGGATTCTCGAGGAAAGAGGGATTTGGACGGAAAAGTGCTCTGCCTGCGGTGCCTGTGTACTCGGCGATTATGGCGGCATTTGTCCCATTACACGCTGTGCCAAGAAACTGCTAAACGGTCCCTGCGGCGGTTCCAGGGAAGACCGCTGCGAGGTACGTCCTGACAGGCAGTGTGCATGGCAGCTTATATACAATCGCCTGAAAGAAACAGGACAGTTAGACAGGCTTAAAAAAATAGCATCAGCCAAAAACTGGAACGCATCTCTAAATGGCGGCTACCGTGTAATCGTACGCGAAGACCACCGGGTGTAAAACGATAAAAAAGATGTAAGAATTTGGACGAAAAAAGCATTTTTTC
>CAYSHS010000418.1:1585-3215 GCA_964430845.1 uncultured Pirellulales bacterium
CGGGTGTAAAACGATAAAAAAGATGTAAGAATTTGGACGAAAAAAGCATTTTTTCCCAATTATTTTGGTCTTCAGCCAAAAATCTCATAAGATGCTCTTGACAAATAGAATGATGATATAGTACAGTACAAATAGTATTAAACTTAATTCGTTAATACAATTTATTACATCATATAATTGTCTTCACATTGATAACAAGCTGATTGTTGGTGTTTTAGAAGTAAGGATGGGATTTGGTGCTGAACAACTCTTTGGAATTTGCCGTTATTTTTTATTAATTATAACCTTAGTGTTGGCATTTTAAAAATATAGATATTTCTGGTTTATATGACTTGTTCATGTCAGTTTATATAAAGAATTGCATAATATTTTTTTGTAAAAAATTATGAACGTTATATTCAAACCATTGTTTGCAAGGCTTTCAATATTATGAAGTTAAGGAAGGATGTATAAGCAAATAGAATAACATTATCTTATGCAGATATATGTTAAATTAAATAATAATGTATATGATTTAAGGGGTTCGTATCAAATTAGCGTGTTTTTAATTTAAGGGAGGTTTATTATGTTTAAAAAATTAGTCTTTCTTTCTGCTGGTCTTTTATTATTTGTGGTCGGTGCACAAGCCAGTCTTGTTGCCTACTACCCGCTTGAGGGCAACGCGAATGATATGTCCGGATTTGATGACCCTGCTAATGGAGCCTTGGTGGGTAGCCCAACTTTTGTTGCCGGTCCAGCCAATTTCGGTAAGTCCATTAGATTAGGTACCAACGAATATGTGGATTGCGGGAATGCTGATAAGCTTACCATTAGCAATGCAATTACTATAATGTGCTGGGCCAAAGTCGGTTCGTGGCTTTCACCCGGTTATGACCCTTTGATAACCAAGGGCTCCGACACATATAGACTACAAAGGTGGGAATACACCAACACCATGGTCTGGGGTGCTCAAGGAGTGACTGGTGTTCCAACCTATGGCTTTTATATTATCGGGACTACAAATGTGAATGATGGCCAGTGGCACCATTTTGCAGGAGTGTACGACGGCTCGAATATTACCCTGTATGTAGATGGTAAAGTGGATGCAACCGCAGCCGCTACCGGTACGATTAGCACCACCACAAATAATATGTGGATAGGCGGCAATTCGGGAAATACTGTACGCTTCTGGGATGGTTGGATTGATGATGTACGCATTTATGACACAGGGTTTAGCACAGCAGAGATTAACGATGCTATGAATGATTTTTCATCACCCGGAAATGCTTATAACCCGAAACCTTCGGACAAGAATCAGGACATCGCCAGAGACGTGATTCCGAGTTGGACGCCCGGGGAATTTGCAGATAAGCACATTGTATTTTTCGGTACAGATTTTAACGATGTCAATAACGCTACTACAAGTGCACCCTTGAGTACAGTTGTATCAGGCGAGCTTGCCCTGGATGTAAATTACTTTAATCCCGGCACACTCGATCTCGGAATAATTTATTACTGGCGAGTTGACGAGGTCAACGCACCGGCAAGTCCGGGTACAGTAAAAGGACAGGTCTGGCAGTTTACAGTTGAGCCTTATGCCTTAAAGCTGCCTGCGGACAGGATAAACGCAACAGCGATAAGCAGCTACAAG
>CAYSHS010000419.1:0-3198 GCA_964430845.1 uncultured Pirellulales bacterium
GCACGCCTGTCTTTTTCGTACGCTGTCAATTATTTGACGAAAGCGGAAAGCTCATTGTGGATAACACATATTGGCAATCACAGAAAGATGATGACCTGGGAGTGAGAAGAAATGATGCTTATATGACTATGAGACAGGACAAATGGGCTGATATGACCGCATTAAATACTATGAATCCTGTGACAGTCGAAATCGAAGCCAAACAAAAGAAGATTGGCCCGGAGAACCATGTCACAATCCGTTTACACAATCCCTCCGAGCACATCGCTTTTTTCGAGCGGGCTGCTATTTCCACCGAACGAGATGGTGACGAAATATTACCAATCGAATACGACGACAATTACATCACCATATATCCGGGCGAAACCGCTGAGATTCATGGAATCGTTTGGAAAGGCGTCGAACCCCGCTGGGTTAAACTTGAGGGATACAATACTACTGCTACTGCCGTGCCTATCAAGTAAAAGGAAATCTATGATGGCTATGAATAAAAAGTACTGAGGTAAAATATATGAAAAAACAAGAACATATGATTTTGTTGTCAATAGTAATCCTACTCTTTTTAAATTCTTTCATGAAAGCTCAGGGATTATATGTAGGTGCCAATTATCATCCTCATGACGATAAGAACATTGAAAAGATTAAAACCGACATAGATATGATGAAAGCAGCCGGATTCAATGTTGTACGAATGGGCCATTTAGCCTGGGACAGTTACGAACCGTCTGAAGGAACATTCGACTTCGAATGGTTCGACAAGGTCATGGACATGATGAACGAAGCCGGTATTAAAGTCATTTTAGATATTGCCATTAGGCCCGCTCCAATTTGGCTGCACTATAAATATCCCTCAATTAGTATTACTGATGAAAACGGAAATGTCCTTTACCCGAATCATCGCTATATGGAAGATATCGGTGATCCGAATTATCAGAAGTATGCCTTGCGTTTTACCGATGTTATGACAAAACACTATGCCGAACATCCTGCATTGCTGGCTTTTGGTATAGATAATGAATCGGGGGACGGACGAATTTCCTATTCCGAAACTGCAAGACAACGTTTCATTGCGTGGTCGAAAAATAAATATTCAAATATTGATAACTTGAACAAAGCCTGGGCTACCCAACGCTGGTCGCGCCGACTTAACCAATGGGATGAAATTGGATTTCCGCCAGATATAAATAGTAACGATATGCCGGAAAAGATGCTCGACTTCAGGCGGTTTGTCTCTGATGAAGTCAATCAGCTTCTTTTTAAGGTGCTTGATGTGGTCAACACTAATGCGCCTGATGCCTTGACGAATACCAATGCCTGGTATTTCAGCCAGATGAAGTATTTTGACTATTCGGAAATTGCTTATTCAGGAAAGATGACACGCGAAGGCGAGGGTTTCTATGCTGGAAATTCTTTAACGACCAATTGGGGAGTGATGAATACTGCGTTTGGTGTCTCCCGTATCCAGTTTGAAAGTACAAATCCTTTCTGGTGCACCGAATTTACAACTATGACAGCAGTTCCGAATTCCATTCGAAAATCAGCTTATGCTTCATTAATGTATGGCAACCAAATGGTATGCGGCTGGACATGGCAAAGTATGTGGGCAGGAGAAGAGCAGTATTTAGAAGGCATGGTTGACTGGGATGGCGTTCCAAACCGCAAGTACGATGAGTACAAGCAAATTGCCGCCGAATTTAAGAAGATTGAAAAGTTCTTCCCGTATCAACTTAAAGCTGAGGTAGGTTTGGCCTTTTCGTTTCCCAGCCAGATAGCCAGTAAGTATTTTCCTGTGCAGCAGGAAAACCAGTTACAGGCATGCTGGGATTTGTTTTACTGGCGCAATATGGATTCGCGTGTAGTGGAAATAAGTCATAGTCCCTTAGATTATAAATTATTATTCATCCCCGGTGTTGCTGTAATGGATGAGGTAACGGCCAACAAAATTCGCGACTTTGTTAATAATGGCGGAACGGTTGTGATGACTGGCAATTCGGCCATTGTGGACACAAACGGGCAAGTCTTTAAGACCACTCGTCCGGGTTTGTTAAGTGACGTGTTTGGAATACGCCTCGGAAGCTTCGAAGAAACAGAAACCATGAATGAAATTTCAAGGAAGTCCTATAGAGGTAGAAGGCTTGAAATTAACTACAAAGGAAGAGCTATTAATGCAGAATCGGCAAGGTTCGATATTATTGATTTAAAAGGTGCAGAAGTCCTTGGCCGCATTACCAGCCTGGATAAGGATTATCCAATAATGACTTCGAACAAATTTGGCAAAGGTAGGGCTATTTATGTAGGTCTCCCTGCAATTAGCAATGTACTTAATCCATTACTCGATGAGCTTATAAGCGAATTGGACATCAAAAAAGGCCCTGATGTACCATCAGGTGTAATGGCCAGAAAAATAGACAAAAACCATTTTTTATACTTGAACGTAAGTGGTCAGCCGAAAGAAATTCAAATAAAAGAAAAATCAAGGAGTATTATTTATGAAAAAGATTACAGCGGCAATTTTACAATTGCACCCTACGAACCGGAGTTTATTGAAATCAAATAAACGAAATAACATGATTTTATATTTTTTATGTGGGTTTATTCTTTCTATATGCTCAATTGGTTGCAGCTATGCGCAGGTAAAAGCTCCTGCTCCTTACGGCCCTGTACCATCTGAAAATCAATTGAGATGGCAGGAAATGGAATACTATGCCTTCATTCATTTCTCGTTAAACACCTATACTGACCAGTCGTGGGGATACGGCAATGAAGATGTCAACCTGTTTAATCCAACTGAACTGGATTGCCGCCAATGGGCACGCATCTGCAAAGAAGCCGGAATGACGGGTGTTATTCTCGTTGCGAAACATCACTGCGGTTTTTGCCTCTGGCCTTCCAAATACACTGAGTATTCAGTAAAAAATGCCCCATGGAAAGACGGTAAAGGGGATGTTGTTCGCGAAATGGCCGATGCCTGTAAAGAATACGGCCTGAAATTGGGTATCTATGTGTCACCATGGGACAGAAATCATCCTGATTACGGCAAACCTGAATATATTACCTATTTTCGAAATCAACTGACCGAAGTACTCACCAACTACGGCCCAATTTTCGAAGTGTGGTTTGACGGAGCAAATGGAGGAACTGGATATTACGGCGGAGCAAATGAAAACCGCAGAATAGACCGTACCACTTATTACGACT
>CAYSHS010000420.1:0-3173 GCA_964430845.1 uncultured Pirellulales bacterium
TGGCTGCGTAAGCCACGAGGCGCATTGCTATGAATGTCGCTAAGCTGCCGCGGCTGTTGTGGGCGACAACCGGGGATAGACCGAACAAGGCTGCTGGTGAATGAACGATCAGTACAAGCTCTTTATATTCAGCTCCTGCCTGCGCAATAAACATCACACCCTGCTCACTGAGCAGGTAAAGTTTGTCACCAACCATGCTGGGTGACGCCTGGAAAAAATCCCCGACATCCTGCTCGTATATTTTTTCGCCGTCTGTTATATTAAAACAGCTTAGATAACCATCCATCGTCAGCAGATATACATATTGGCCGTCACTTACCGGTGAACAGATATCAGGTGCATTGTCACTTTTAGCCCAGGCAATATGAGTCTTTGTTACATCGCCATGTCCATTAGGTTTTATCGCAATTAGCCTGCTGTAAGGTTTTATCGCAAAAACAAGACCCCCGGCATATATCGGTGACGGCGCAACATCAGGTCCGAGACAATCGGCTCGCCATAGTTCCTTACCATTTACAGGATTGTATGCAATTACCCACGGATCAGCGGCTGTTATCAGTTGATAGCCGTCATTAATTTTTGCCACAATAGGAGTTGTCCACGAATTAGGCACAGGCCTTGGTATCTCCCGTATGACACGAGAAGTCGTACCGTCAAGAACTACTATTTTTGACTTTTCATCTTCAGCGTCACCCTGGTCAAACTGAATCAAGAGCATATTTTGAAACATTGAAAGAGAGGAAGCATATCCATACGCACTATCAGGAATCCCAAGGTCTTTTTCCCAGGCTTTATTGCCATTGAAATCGAAACAGGCGACAATACCTGTTATGAAAATCGCATATACTCTCCGGCCATCAGTAGTGACAGTCGGGGCAGAGAAACCTGTATCTTCGCTTACCTCAAAAGGCTCCTCTTTACTTTTCGCGAACAGGTTCGTGACATCGCCCGTCCAGAGCAGCGAGCCTGTATCAGCATCGAAACAAAACACGCTGAACGTGTTCGGATCTCCGCCTGCTAAAAAAACTCTGTTATTCCAGGCAACAGGCGAATTTCTCCCCGGCAGAGGTACTTTTGTCTTCCACAGAATATTTTCACCAGTCTTGCCGTTCCAGCTTTCAGGAACATTCGTATAAGTGCTTATTCCAAGACCGCCCGGGCCGCGAAATCGGGGCCAGTTCCGCGCTATTTCTTCATCTGAAGGAAATGAAACGTTGCCAGGCTGTACTTCATGGAATACAATTTCAGGTCTGGCCGCAAGCAAAATCACACTAAAAACAAGTATAACCAAAGTACTTATAATAGACCATCGTGAAAAAAATGCATCGCGAATTTGCTCCCTGAGATTGTCACCATCAGGCTGAGGTACAGGCATTTTTTTCTTAATTAAGCCTGCCAGCTTAAAGCTGGCTAACATAATTACAACGGAACCTAAAAGCAGGTATCCCCCTTTATGATTGAAATCTATCCTGCGGATTATATTTTGCCTGTACCGCAAATCGCGCCGGCGAATTTTCTCTATAAGCTGCTCATCACCGGGTTTATCGAGAATCTCAGCTTTGAGATTCACTAATTCCTGCTCCTGCCTTGCTTCGACTATGCTTGAGCGAACATAATTTGCAAAAAGAAGAATCAGTATAGCAAGTGAAAACACCCCACCAACGGCGGCAATCGAGATTGCGCTTTTATACCACTGATTCATAGTGGCGCCATTCGTTTTATTATCTGTGTTTGTGTTCATTTCGTCTTTTATGCTCTACCGGACAATACTCGAAACATCTTCCACATGCGAAGCAGCTTGCTTTGTCTGCTTCGTAATCAGGTCGCTCTCTCCAGACAGAAACTGCTATAAGTTTCAGTCCTGTTATCAATCCGATAAAAGCTCCCAGTAACAAGCCGCCAATTCCGAAACTTTCACGAATGCCGGATGCTTCTTTATACAGGTCTGCATTTTCCACGCCTGTTGCCCTGAAAGCGTCACTGGCATCAGTAGTTCCCGCAACCTTGCCTGTTTCTTCCAGGTGTACCCTCTCAGCAAGTCTTACTGTCGGGTGCATTTGTGCCAATGTATCCTTTACACTTTTTCCCGTCCAGGCTCCAAGAAATATTAATACAGGTAAAAGAACGAGCAGGAACGCAATTCGCTTTTTGCTTTTTTGATATTGCTCCTTAGTCCATTGCTCAGCTGGTTTTCGAATGGCTCCGTATGGGCACGATTCTTCGCATAATCTGCACTTGATACAGTCATTTGGAGTGATGGTGACACGCTTTTTCGAGATTCTTGATACATTCCTGAAAATTACTCCCAAAGGACACAGGAAGCGACAGTAAGGTCTTCCGATAAACATTCCCAGAACTAAAAAACAACCACCGAAAATCAGGATGTTCGCGTTTCCGCTCAAGCGGAAAAAAGAGACAAACGGGTCGTACCTGCATATCACGTAAGCGCTGCCTGTCGCGGCAAACAAAATCGCCAGGCCAAGGTAAAGATACGATAATACGCGTAAGCCGCTCTCAAGCCATTGCGGCACGGAAACAGGCTTGAGCAGAACAATTTCCTGTATTGCACCGAGAGGACAAACGCTCGAACAAAATGTCCTTCCGAAAAAAAGTGTGAATACGAGCGGCAGCAGAAAAAAAATCAGCACGACTATAGGCACAGCATACAACGGGTCGAAAAACGATGCAGTGACATTTTGAATCGAGCCTATCGGACAAATACATCCCTGGCGATAGAATCCAAAATAAAGCAGGGAAAAAACAGTTAATCCGAAAATTGCCTTCCTGCTGCGTTTTTTTAACACAAGGTAAGTCGCAAGACAAAGTGTGCCAAGAAGAACCGCGGAATCTATATATTCGTACATGCCCCGTCGAGCTTGTGGAACTGTAGTTTGCGGGAATTTATGGCCGCTCTCGAATTCGGGAGGTGGAAATTTTATATTAGCAGCCAACACTGAGCCACAAAAAAACAATACAGCGGCTGCGCTTATTACAATATACAAGGACCTTTTCATCAAGCGTTATCCACCTTTTTAAGAAGGTAAGGTTTCTCGGCGGGAACACGAACGAAAGCCTGTGAAGGACAAGCCGCGGCGATGGAGCACTCGTTGCAGTTCAGACATCGGTCGTGACGAACCTGCAGGAAAAACGAGCCGTTACCAAACGTGTTGCAC
>CAYSHS010000421.1:0-3169 GCA_964430845.1 uncultured Pirellulales bacterium
CCATTACATCTGCATATACCTGGGTTGTTTTTATGCTGGCGTGACCAAGTTGTTTTTGAACAAGGCGTAGATTGTAATTGCTTGCTTTGTAGAGCATGCAGGCGTAAGTATGTCGAAGGCAGTGAATTGAATAATGAGCGTCTAAATTTGCTTTTAATGCGACTTTCTTGAAAACATTTTGTAATGCTCTTGTTGACATGTGTCCCTTCGTATTGCTTGATAATATTAATGGCGCAGAAGGTTCTGTGGATTCGCCAATAGAATCTTTCCATGATAAATATTGCAGGCAATGAATTTTGAATTGCTGACTTATCTGGACCAGTCTTGATTTGTTGCCCTTCCCATTTCTGACTAGGATAAAACAAGGTTTGTCTTCGAGAAATAAATCTGAACAGTTCAGTTGTGCGATTTCCATTACCCGAAGACCAGTCGATACGGCAAGATTTATAACAAAATAATCGCGATAGGCAATCCTGTATCCTTTCAACAATGCCTTGTCTGCTAAGAGCTTTGCAGTTCTTATAAGCCTTATCGCATCCGTTCTGGAAAGGCATTTTCCTGGATCCAACACCCAATTTATTTTCGTTTTCTTCTGCATATGCGAACTTCCCCCATGTCAAGGTTCGCATAACTGATGAAATGTGAAGCTTTGAATGGAACCGTTTTATTTGTATCTTACTGTCTATTAAAGACTTGTAGAGATTTATATAAAAAAGACTGATGCTTTATAAATGATTCTGTTTTTGAGGAATAAATTTCGGAAATGAACGTAAAAAGGTGGATAGGAGAGAAAAAACAAAGAAATTGGTGTTTTTTGAGTGGCTTAATTAAACGAAAAAAGCTTCACATTTCATCAGAAATACGAAGCTTTAAGAAATTATTTTACTATTTGTGATTTGCTAAATCAAGTTATTTTTAATAATATCAAGAATAGGACATCATTTGCATTGATATATCATAGTTCGAAATTACCAGAAAGTC
This sequence comes from uncultured Pirellulales bacterium, assembly GCA_964430845.1. Taxonomy (GTDB): domain Bacteria; phylum Planctomycetota; class Phycisphaerae; order Sedimentisphaerales; family Anaerobacaceae; genus JAFGPS01. Next base: position 982 of record CAYSHS010000421.1, read on the forward strand.
TTAATTGTTTAAGATTTTTGCGTACTCGCTCTCGAAGTATTTTGTAACATTATAAGACTCTGCCCCGCTATCATCCCACATTAGCTTGCAGAACGATTCCATCCCCTTAGATTCTATTAGCTGGTTAGATGTGACGGCTTCTGCTAATATTCTACAATATGAACTGACAAAATTTTGCTCTTTGCATTCAGCGCATGCTTGATCATACATCTTTTCTACAAGTTGTATATTCTGTTGATTTCGAGAGTATACAATTCCTATTGCCGCGTAACCTTGGATTTGACCGATTATGTCTTGTTGCTGAGTTGTAGCCCAAATTGGCAAAGGACCATCAATCCATTCTTTAATAAGCTCCCTTGCACCATCAGACGTCAAAGCCTTACTCAATATCTCATCAGCTTCTTTATTACCAATTAGTCCGATCCATTTTAGTGATTCAATCTTTCCTGAACATCTCTTAGAAATATTATAAGCAGATAGAGGCTCCCAATTATCAGAACGACGGATGTAATCGCATAATACTTCGATTGATTTAGACTCCTTACTAATATAACCTATTATTCTTGCAATATCAGCCCAATACTCTGCGTAATCTTGATTCTCAAGAAGGGCATAAAATTCTGGCAAAGAATCAGATGTATATAGAAGCTTTGTTTTGGAGTATGTTGTATAAAAAGACCGGCTCATTTTCACATATTCTTGAGGATTATGTTCTTTATGAAATTTCTCGAATTGCCTATCTGTTTCAGAAATAATTTTTTCTTCTACTAAGTTGGCAAATTCTTCGTAATAGGGATCTATTCTGTTTTCATTAGTAGATTTTTCCTCGGCTTTATTTGAGTTCTCTACAAAGCTTTCTACATTCGTTGCTGTTTGTACAGATATTGTTTTGGGTTCAGATAGTTCACCCTGATGACTGGGAGATGATGGTTGCTTCTGGTTTATGAAAATCCAGCCTCCTATACAAATAAAAATAATTACAATAGGAACTATAATTTTAATCATTACTTTCATTTTTATCTCCTTTTAAAACACATTTTACTATAACGAAATTAACTTATCCTATATATTTGTCAAGTAAAATTGAAATTAAATTACCAGAAAGATTATATTAAATTTACTAACACAGATAAAAATCATTTTATTTATTGTTTATTCATTCAAAAGCATATCATTTTTATTAATAGCCACATTAATGAAGAAGCTATGCCTTACTATAATTATTATCGACAAAAGATTGAAATATTATAAAATATTTCACAAATAACATTTAATTAAAACCATCTAACCTATGTTTTTTACTCGATCAAGCTATCTTATTTCGAAAGTTGTCTCTTGATTATAATGTATGATCAGTAATATATGCATCAAATATGCTGTATTAAGTTGGATATTGTATCCTTCGTTATGTTAGATTTCAGCAAAATTTACAAATTCATCAAACCTGAAAAATTATGTCGTTAAATAAGAGTTTATATCCAACGACATAACTCTCTATCCCAAGATAATTGATAGTACCTTAAAAGTCAGATATCAAACGAAACTTTGATTTAAATAGCTCAAGTATGTATATGTAAGAAAACTTCACAATAATACTTTTATAAAAAACATGTAATATCTAAGGTACCAGCAATGAATTATCATATATAATTTCACTTTATGCTTTTACCATATACCCCTACCCATTGTCAAGACAGAAAACTGAACTATTTAAGATAGAATTATCACCATGTGTTGAAACAGTTGTAACTCCGGTATGCCGAAACTCAATGCCTTCTTCAATGCCTTAACACAAAAATCTGTTTCCAAGGTAAGAGATATTTCCCACGACAAAACATACCGGCTGAACCAGTCTATTACTTCCGTCAAATATATCCAGCCGTAATACATCCGAATGTATGTTATATCAGATGACCAAACCTGATCTGTCCGGTCAATCTGAACGTTTCTAAGAAGATAAGGATATATTCTGTGCTGCTTGTCAGGAACGCTCAAATTATGCTTTCTACGCGGATATACAGCTTCTATACCCATTTGACGCATAAGACGGCGAACTCTCTTGTGATTGACTTTATGACCCTGACGACAAAACCATTCGGTCATCTTGTCAATTCCATAACACGGCGTCTTTATATATTGTTCGTCTATCAATCTCATCAACTGCTCGTTATATTCTGTTTCGCCCGAA
>CAYSHS010000422.1:0-3136 GCA_964430845.1 uncultured Pirellulales bacterium
CCGCGATTGGGTGTGATTATTTTTGTCACAGCCTGCTCCACGTCTTTGACGTTTGCATACCATATCCGGTAAATCTTGCTGACAGTTTTTTCTGTTTCCTGGGTAAGCTGCGAGGCGGGAACTATCCTGATGATATTCTCACTTGCGATATATCCGCAATCGCAGGCGGTAAGAATTTGGTTCAGTGCCTCACCCAGGGGAACATTTGTTATCTGGACAGTGACAGTCTTCGTAATTTCAGGACTTTTGACAATATTTAAATCCACCTGCCTGGAAATAGCAGTTAGAATATCGTCTATCGGCACGGCACTGGGATAATTCAACGTAATATTCTTCTGCATATTCTGCTCAATTACAGTCATAGGTTTGATATCCAGGCTCTTCGGATTCTCAGCCTCGGCCGCCATGCCGATTGCACAATAACCTGCAATTAAAAACAAAGTCAATAAAGTTAATGCTTTTGTGCTTTCCCCATACTTTTTCATAAATATCTCCTTTCAATTAGTCCCCCAAAATATCCTTTTATTTATTCTGAGTCCACTCTTTTGAAACCAGGTCATAAGTCCAGAGCACACTGGTCATCTCAAAAACTACCTGGTTCTTTTTTATATCTATTATTTTTACATCACGGCCTTTATGGTCTTTTATTATAGCACCTGTTTTACAGGGAAAATCATTACCGATAGTTACCTGGTAATGTCCGCCCTCCACAAATGAAGTTCCTTTAACATCTAAATCCGGATGTTCAATTATTCCATCTACCAGTCCATCCTGACCAGACGAGACCATAGGATCGCGAATGGTTTCCGGGTAAACCGACGGTTCGGGCCAGTCAATTTTAATACTTCCGAGGTTTTTGTTAATATTTATCGGAGGTGAAAGCTGCTCTATTGGTTCAGAACCACCCGAACTAAATGAAAAAATTTCGAACTGTCTGCCAAGCACAAGGACCAAAACGATTGAAAGAACAATGATTAATACTATCATTGTTTTTTGTCTGGGTTGGTTTGTATCTGTCCTGGATTTTAGTCTTTTGACTGATGATTTCGAGGAAACTTTCCGGGAAGAAGGCATATCTCTTTTTTTGACGGCCCCTACACCGGCATTTTTATCGATAGCAGGTTTTTGAGTACCCAAAGGTTCCCGGATAGCAGTAATTTCAAGTTTTTGTTTCAGTGATGGTGTTGATTTTTCGACTATCGGCTCTTTGACGGGATGTGCAGGGATATTTACATCGAACGATGGTTTTACCTGTCTGGATTTCTGTGTCGAAGGCTCACGGGCATGAGGTTCTTCGGCCAAAGGTCTCTGTGCAGGAGGCTGGAGAGCTGATAGATGCTCGAATGACGTCTTATCTTCAGTATTATCATCCTTTGATTCGGATTTAAGAGCTTCCGGCGCCTTCTGCTCACTCTTATCTGTTTCACCTGCCTTTACCGGAGCTTCGGCTCCAAAATCAGGTTCCTGAACTACAGTAAACTCCTCATCGGTAAAATCTTCATCCGGCTTCTGCTCAATAGAGGATTCTACTGCAGATTCCAGAGTCTCAGGCACGATTTCCTTCTCTTCGGTCTGTGACTGTGACTCCTGTAGATGCGATTTTTCAGCTAATGATTTTTCAATAACAACTTCTTCCCGCTCCGGAGACGCTATTTGCTGCTCATCTGCAGTTTCCTCTATCACAGCATCATCTTTAGGCGGCTGCAGTAATTCGGAAATTTCATCTTTTTTCTCAGGTTCCTCTTGCTCAGAGAGCGGCTTTTTTCTCCTCGGCATAGGCACACCTGCAAAAATATGCGATATCTTGCTCTGCAGTCCTGTCCTAATTTTTTTATCCATTTTCTTAGCCTATCTCCTCCGCCAAAATTTTATGCTCATATGCACCGTTGGAATCAGGTGCATAAATAAAGACCGGCTCGTGAGCGCTCGGAGCTTCCGCTAATCTTACATCCTTATGTATCACAGTATCAAACACCAAATCACCGAAAAATTCTCTCATTTGTTTCTGTACCTGCCTGCTTAGTTTCGTCCTGCTTTCGACAAAAGTCAACAACAAACCGAGAATTTCGAGATTTTCATTGAAACGTCTCTGTACAATATCAATAGTTTCCAGTAATTGACGCAATCCCTCGAGGGCATAATAATGCGTTTGCACTGGTATTATCACCTGGTCGCTCGCAACAAGTGCATTTACAGTCAGCAGGCTAAGAGAAGGTGAGCAGTCTATAAAACACATATCATACGAGCCGTTCACTTCATGAAGCCTCTTGTCCAGAACATGTTCCCTCTCATCCATCGGCGCCAGCTCAAGCTCCACTCCCGAAAGCAAAACATTGCTGGGCAAAACAGTCAGCCCATTCATATTACTTTGCGCCATCAATTCGGAAACAGGGACTTTGGAATCAATAAAAAGGTCATATACCGTTCTTTCGAGAGCTTCCGGGTCGCAGCCCAATCCCAATGTAGCATGAGCCTGAGGATCAAGGTCGATTAAAAGCACCTTTTTTCCCAGGACAGCAAAAGCCGACGCAAGATTCACTGCCGTAGTTGTCTTGCCGCAGCCGCCTTTTTGATTTGCTATCGCCACTGTTCTCATTTACATTCGCATCCGGATTATCATCCAGCCAAAACCGTTTGCTCCATAAAACCAAATTTCATATTAAAAAGCTTCACTCTTCCATCTCCCTCGCGAAATCTGCTTAATAATTTCAGCCTCTTGCACCTTTAACAGCGACTGGTTTCTCGACCAGAACCGCAAGATTCATTTCAACTTTATGTTTTTCATTTTCCTTATTCACACTTGTTATCGAAAAAGTATCGATAAATATCACCGACTTATATCTTTCGAGCATATTAAGAAATTTTGCGAACTCCCGGAAAGTCGCATTAAAGCTGACTTTTATGGATTGTCCGAAAACAAATTTACATTCACTGAAAGCCGAAACCTCACCAGCGCTCCATGGGTCAATATTAAACGCATCAAGCCCGATTTCCTTAGACATATTATAGATTTCAATCGATGCAAGTGTCTGAATATTATCTTTCGATGATAATACAAACCTGCTCAATTGAGCTTTCATATCATCTATTTGTTTCTGCAATTCCTGCCTGGCGGAATCCTCTGCTTCTACCTTCG
>CAYSHS010000423.1:0-3135 GCA_964430845.1 uncultured Pirellulales bacterium
CCGCTTGTCCATCATATTTGCGAATCTCTTCTTTTACTTTTTCTGAAATATACATGACATATACTCCGCTATAGAGCGTGCAGCCGTCCCAGCGGTCGAATATTACTACGCCGCAATATTTACCGGCACTCCTTTCTGCTTTACAGTCTGTGCATAAAGTTAATAAAGTACCCAAGCCATAGATTAGAATTAGTAATATACGTTTCATATAAGCCTCCACAATATTAACCTGCTCTTATTTTCCAAAACTCATCATAATTACCTGCTTCAAAATAAAATACACGAAAAACAAAAAGAAAGCAATAATATTTGTATAAAGTTTTTTTGCCGGAACTTCTTCCCACAATTTCATGGATTGCCATTTTATCAGGCATGAAACCGTAGAATATCCGAATCCGATACCAACTCCGGCAAATGGAATACAAAATAAAAGAAAAAATCCCCAGCCAAGTATATTCTTTTTTTATTCATCTATAATCTTTCGATAAAATAGTGAAGAAAGTAGGATTCTTTTTTAGAATATCCCTAACATATGCAACAGCCATATCTTTTTCCTCCAGGGAGCCTTCCTTGGGAAATTTCAGTTTTCCCTGGGTATATCCCATAAGCCATGCCGCAGTAATGTCACATATTCTGGGCTTATTAGAACTGTTGTTCATAAAAACTGTGCAATCAAGAAGGTCCTCAAGCAGAGAAATGTGGTTAGATGATAAATAAGTGCTTTCTATCATTCGCTGTGCATATTCCTGTTTAGTTTGTCTCTTAATTAAAGCAAGCATTACTGATTCTCCTTCTTTTTTACCATTTTGCCAAACGAACCTGAAAGCTGGATCATAAATAAAGTGGTCTTTCGTATATTCATTTTCCTCAAGCAAACGGATTACTTCTTTTGTACCGCTATTATCATTGAAACGAAGTAAGTCCTGAGCAATTTCAACACACTGACTTGCAGCAGCGAAGTAAAGCCACTTTTTCAGAGCTTCATGTTCCTGTTCTTTATCCTTTGCTTTATTTATGGCAATTTGAGAAAACTCCGACTGGCTATATAAAGAGTTACCTGCTGCCAGCGAATAAACAAGCTGATATGTGCCAGGTTTTACCATTCTTTGTGAAACTACTTTAAACTCAAGAATTTTTCCAGGCTCCAGTGTTCGCAAAGTATCTCCTTTTGGCAGACCATAAGGTGACCTGTCATCGTAATGGCAATCCGGCTCAAGCGAAATCTTTCCTAAATAATCCTGGCATAAATTTGTAGATGAATTTCCTAAAAGTATGCTTTGTTGTCTGTCGGTTTGATTTGTAATTTTGACATGAACTACAACAGGCTCATCCAGCTCGAATTCTTTCTTTTTAGAATCTGCCGTAACTGCTATCGGCAGTTTATCCGGAGTGTCGGCTATAACGGTTACTTTAACGATTCGCTCTTTTTACAACACGACCTGAACAATCATATTTACCGGGTGGCAGAGTTTCTCCCATTGCCTGATATAAAAGCAAGACAGCAAACAAAGAAATCAGAATAATTATATTTCTTGTCAGCATATAAATCTCCTCTCATTTTCAGTTAGGTTCAATATTACAACCATGCTGTTTTTGATAAAGCATACGATAAACTATTTCTTTTGTCACTTATGATTTTCATTTACAAAAAACACACTATCTCCTAAATCCTGAGTTCATATTCTAATTTTTCAGATCATCATTTTTATGCGCGATTTTGGAAACTTCAATCGCAGTATCGACGATACGCTCTGAATCAAATATGTACAATTGTCCGTCAAGTCCTGTAACATACAGGCATCCATTTATCATCAGAGGGTCTCCGAAGTATCGCCATCTGTCTGCATGGTGTCCGGACATTGTTCGGGAAAAAGGAGGTCCAAATCTCCAGACTTTATGACTCAAATCTGCACTAATCCATACCAATTGTCGGTCACTGAATAGATATCCATTATTCATCGGAATGAGTCCATCATTAATCTCTGTACCAGAGACATATGAATCAAGAGACGCTTCATTTAGTAACGTACCATCGCGGCTGTAAACCTGCAATGCGGCGCCATTTGAGCTGGCTACAACCAAACCAATAGTCTCAGGAGTACTTTGGATATATTGTACTTTTATCCGCTCAGGTTTTGTTCCGGCAACTTTAGGGCGAATAAGCCATTTGGAAGGCCGAAGATTTTCATCCAGCTCGAATACTCCCTCGCTATATCCGAGTGGTCCTGTTGGTGATATATATATACTCCAAGCATCTTCTATATCATCCAGCAAGGCAGGCAAATCCTCTATTACTGTCCCTGATAATATTCGTACTCTGCCGCCTTTCATAGACCTGAATTGTCGTCCTCGATAAGGAACAGCCGCACTGATTCTATCTGCTCCTCCCTCAGTGTACCACTCTCGGGGAACTTGATTTTCCGGTAATAATGGTTTTTTAGAAAAGGATTGTTTTGCGTGAATGGAACTATCAGGTACAGTCTGTAATTCGGGATTAATCTTCAGCGATGTGATTCCAATGTCTAAATATGTTGTGTGGTCAAAGTTGAGATTATCAATACGAGCCGCCCAAATATCCCCGGCAAGCGTTCCCGCATAAATGTAACCATCAGCTTCAGCCAGTTTCCAGGCCGGCTTGCCTTTGAGATTATACAAGCGCAAAAGTCCCCAGCGGTTGAAAAGCGTTTCGTCCTTCACTTTGTCGGTTAATGACATCACTTTGCAGCGGCTGAAAGATTCTTCTTCGAAATTGCCTGTTGCCTGACATGCTTGGGCACGCTGTGACCATGCAATTATTGATTGAGGCGCCAGCTCGACCAGCTTATCAAGTAATACCATTGCTTCTTTTTCCTGGCCAAGCTCTATTAGGCATTTTGCTTTCCTGGCATGAAGAGCGGTATGAATTGAATTTTCCGGATGTATAAGATTGTCAATTGAATATGAGCGAATCCAATCGAAAGATGTTGTAATTAATTGTTCATTGTACTGAAAAGGCATGGCGAGGTAATTGCGATCAAGCTGCGGCGATGCGACAATATGTCCATTTAACGGATCGAGAAAATACACTCTTCCGCTTTCATCTAAAGCGACAAGATAATCTTCTAATGTGCTTAGAGGTCTCCAGTTATCTGAATA
>CAYSHS010000424.1:0-3129 GCA_964430845.1 uncultured Pirellulales bacterium
TCAATAAGCCTCGCTGCCGTAAAAACCAAAGAAAAAAATAATGCCCTTTCCGAAATCGGCAAGGCCCTAAGAGATAATAGTAAGGCAATCATTGAAGCAAATAAACTCGATTTGTCAGCCGCTAAGGAAAATAACTTAGCCGCCCCGCTGCTCAAACGCCTGAAATTCGATGAATCCAAAATCGAGCAGGTAATCGCGGGCATCGAGAGCCTGATAAAACTCGAAGACCCTGTGGGTAAGTTATTAGCCGCGACTGAGCTGGATACAGGACTGGAGCTTGATAAAGTTACCTGCCCTATCGGAGTTATCGGAATAGTATTCGAATCCAGGCCTGATGCGCTCGTGCAAATCTCGACTTTATGCCTCAAGAGCGGCAACGCAGTCCTGCTCAAAGGCGGCAGCGAAGCAGCTAAAACCAATCGCATACTCACCGAAACAATCGCCCAGGCTGGTGCCAAGGCAGGATTGCCTGATGGATGGATTCAGCTTTTAGAAACACGCGAAGATGTCGCCGCTATGCTGGTTCTGGATGAATATATCGACCTTGTTATACCCCGCGGCTCAAATGAGTTCGTGCGTTATATTATGAACAATACGAATATTCCGGTTTTAGGCCACGCAGACGGAATCTGTCACGTTTATATTGACGGCGAAGCAGATATCGATATGGCAGTTAAAATCACAGTCGATTCCAAATGCCAGTATGTTGCGGTCTGCAACGCCGCAGAAACTCTGCTGGTAGATAATAAAATCGCCCAGGAATTCCTGCCCAAAGCAAAAGCGGCGCTGGAGCAAAATGGCTGCAAATTGCGAGGCTGCGAAAAAACCGCCGCGATTATCGAAGTCGAGCCTGCTCTTGAGAAAGACTGGTCCACTGAATATCTCGATTACATCATTTCGATAAAAGTTGTCGAAGGTCTCGACGAAGCAATCGAGCATATTAACAAGTATGGCTCAAAACATACCGATACGATAGTTACCAAGAGTAAAGAAAAGGCCGACAAATTCATGTCATTAGTCGATTCCGCCAATGTATTCTGGAATTGCAGCACGCGTTTCAGTGACGGCTACCGCTACGGCCTCGGCGCCGAAGTCGGAATCAGTACAAACAAAATCCACGCCAGAGGTCCGGTAGGACTCGAAGGTCTCGTAATCTACAAATACAAACTAGCAGGCACAGGCCAAATAGTAGCCGATTACTCCGGCCCAAACGCAAAGAAGTTTTTGCATAGAAAGATAAACTCATCATCGGCAGCAAAAACCGTTGCCCCGGGTTAATTTGAGCAATTATTAATTTTTATTTACTCTCAATGCCCGCAACGGTTTTTGCGGCTTCAATCGTATTATAAAGCAGCATTGTTCGCGTCATCGGTCCTACGCCGCCGGGAACCGGGGTAATGAGTGATGCTTTCTCTTTTACCGCATCGAAATCGACATCTCCCATGAGGCGATAGCCGCTTTTTTTCGAGGTGTCTTTGACACGATTGACTCCAACATCGATTACAATCACACCGTCTTTTACCATATCTGCTGTAACTGTATTTATTCTGCCAACTGCGGCGACTATTATATCAGCACGTCTCGTGTGAGAGGCGAGGTCTCTTGTGCGTGTATGGCAAACTGTTACAGTTGCATTTGCATTGGGTTTCTTTTGGATGAGCATATTCGCCAAAGGCTTGCCTACAAGATTGCTTCTTCCGATTATTACAATATCGGAGCCTTCTATAGTAACTTTATTTCTTATCAATAGCTGAACAATGCCGTGCGGCGTACAAGGCAAAAATGCTTTTTCACCTATCATCATCTTGCCTGTGTTTATGGGATGAAAACCATCCACGTCCTTATCCGGATTAATAGCAAGAAGAATTTCGGATTCGTTGAGATGTTTTGGCAGAGGAAGCTGGACAAGTATTCCGTGAATTTTCGGGTCTTTATTTTTTTCTTCAATCAGAGCAATCAACTCTTCCTGTGTTGTTTCGGCAGGCAGACGATTGTCATCGGAATAAATTCCAACTTCTGCACAGTCGCGTTCTTTCGATGTAACATAAGATTGCGAAGCAGGATCCTCACCGACAAGAATAACCGCTAATCCCGGGATAATGCCTTTTTCTTTAAGTTTCGTGACTTCCTGTCTGAATTCTGCTCTCATTTCTTCGGCTATTTTTTTCCCATCGATAATTTTCGCTGCCATATTCTGCTCCGTGATTTTTTTGCGATTCGCGATGTCATACCCGCTAAGTCGGGTATCCATATAAGGTATCGCAACAATAGATAAACTATAAAACCGAAGCCTCCCGTATCGGTTATAATACGGGCTTGCATATGACCCAAGTTTAATTCGTGGTCGTCTCGTGGATGCCACATTAACCTTTTATACAGGAGGCTCATAATGGATAAGTATATCGGGTTTGATATTTTTAGCAAGAAAACTGTAACATGTATTATACAAAAAGGGAAAAAAAGACAAGTAAAAGGGGACATTCTACTTTTTCTTGTCAGGTGGTCTTCCTCTTGGATTTATTGTGCATTGCAGCCCGAGTCTGTCGGCTGTTTTTCCCGTCCAATGTACGTCACCAAAAGGAGCATTGCGATTTACACATTTGCGAACTATCTCAAGCTCGACTTCCGGCTGCCGTTGATTCACAACACTCAACCAGTTGCCTGGCTGCTCAATTGGACCTTTTTGCAAAAGAGGATGGACACCAGGATTCATTAAAGTATGTAAACTGGACCACTCCCACTGCTCTGCTCGTTTTACCAAGTTTGCTCGAAGAGGATTACCTTCGACATATCGTAAAACAGTCAGGTAATGACCATCCTCTTGAATAGGAAAAGCCTTGAAACGTCCCTGCCATACGTGGCCACTGCTATTGTAATGACGATGATAACGTCTGACATGACAGGTCATAAGCCATTGCATCCATCTGCTCAAATCGCCATCTTCATGAGGCCATAATACCAGGTGAAAATGATTGGGCATCAGACACCTGCAGACAACTCGCATTGGTAGTCGTTTGCAAGCCTGGCACATCATTTCAGTAAAACGGATATAATCGGTTTTCTTGCGAAAGACTTTCGCACCGCTGTTGCCGCGGTTAATAACATGATAACAAATATTTCCGATACTTG